>JBGSXN010000275.1:0-5645 GCA_041751355.1 Pyrinomonadaceae bacterium | reverse complement strand
CAACTGACCCACTCCGGCCGTTACAGTCGCCCCAACAATGGCCAAACCGTTGCTGTCGGTGACCCGGCCGCTCATCGTAACGTCATCAAGATCCTGGGCAAATGCTGCGGAACCGGTGAAAAGCAAGACAAGCGCAACTGTGGCAAGACGGGACAAAATACTTCCTAACATTCCATTCTCCTAATAAAACCCTTTCCTTGGACGTTATTGAATATAGAATCCTATCCCATTGAGGTTTGGAACGCAACGGCCTATCGGGTCGCGAAGAGACAATTTTCAGGAGTTCTCCGGAAGGTTCAAACCGACCTCGATATCCTCTTCGTCGGAAACAATGACTTGAGATCTTTGACGAAAACGCGTCCTGGAGATAGGGATCAATGCTTCACTGGACGAGAACGCATGGCTCTGGCGAGAAAACTCGCTCGCGTGAGTCTTTAAATATTCAAAAAACTGCTCGAATTCCCCCTGCATTTGAGCCATCTTTTCACGCATGTTGAGAATGATCTCGACCCCGGCCAGATTCACGCCCAACTCGCGCGTCAATGAAAGTATGATCTCCAGCCTTTCTAGATCCGAGTCCTCGAAGAGCCTCGTATTCCCCACGGATCGCGATGGGGTCAGCAGACCCTCACGTTCATACAATCTCAACGTTTGCGGATGTATGTCATACAATTCCGCAACCGCACTGATCGTATAGGTTTTCGTTCGCTTCTTCATATCAAGGGCTTACTCTAACCCCATCACCTTCCGTGGGTTCTCCGGATTCAGCTTTTCAAACTGGCGGAGAACATCTTTTGTTTCCTCTGAAATTACCCGCGGCAGCGTTATTTTCACCTCGACAAACTGATCGCCTCGCAGTTTGGGATTTCTGAGACTCGGAAATCCACGTTCGCGAAGTCGAAACTTTTGTCCTGATTCCGTTCCCGAAGGTATTTTCAACTGGGCTTTGCCCTCGACCGTAGGAACCTCGATCTTTGTACCGAGGGCGGCCTCAGAAACGGTTATCGGAACGGTGATATAAATATTGTCGCCCTTGCGTTCGAGGAATTTGTGCTTGCCAACGTTGGTGAGGATAAATAGATCTCCCGGCTCCGCACCGAGTCGGCCCCCGTGGCCTTTTTTCGGTATTCGCACTCGCGACCCGGTATCGACGCCGGCTGGTATCCTGATCTTTACCTGCTCTGACTTTGGCGTGACGCCCTTGCCATTACAAAGCGAACAAGGCTGACGTCGGCGTCCTGTGCCTTCACAATCCGAACATGTCTGAGAAAACTGCAGCCTGCCACCTGCACGCATTACCTGTCCGCTGCCTTTGCAGCTCGGACACTGAACGACCGGGCCGCCCGTATCGCCCGCGCCCATGCATCGGGAACACTGTTCGGAACGGTTCACCGTAATGTTTGTCATCAGGCCCGTAAAAGCCTCTTCAAAACTCATCGCCAGAGGGATCTCGATATCCCGGCCCTTCTTGGGCATCGGCCGCGGCGGTTCGGGTTGAGGCCTGGCCCCACCTCCACCACCGAACAAGTCCGAAAAAATGTCCTTAAAGCTGGAGCCGCCGGCCGAACTGCCGCCGGTTGAGAAATCGAATCCCGAGAAATCAAATCCGCCGCCTGCTCCACTACCACTGCTTGCTGTTCCCGCTCCAAACGGTGAATCTGCGTCGAGGTTGTCAGCGTAATACCCAAAACGGTCAAAAACCTTCCGTTTTTTGTCATCGGAGAGAATGTCGTAGGCCTCCTGAACCTCCTTGAATTTGTCTTCAGATGCCTTATCGCCGGGATTGACGTCAGGATGGTGCTTGCGCGCCAGACGGCGGTACGATTTCTTTATCTCGTCCGCTTTGGCATCCTTTTTGACACCGAGTATCTTGTAATAATCCTTCTTGGCCATGTGTGATCCCGGACAAGTTTAGAGGGACAAGGGATGAGAGGCAACTACCACTACCGCTCGTCCCTGGCCCCTCGCCACTGATGCTGCATCTTTATTTCTTATCCGTTTCGTCGTCGACGTCTACGTACTCGGCATCGATGACATTATCGTCCGTCGCCGAGCCGGCCGTGTCGACCTCCGCACCAGCACTAGCAGAAGAAGCTTGCTCGTCACCACCTTCTTCGGCTCCCGGAGGAGGCGTCTGGCTGTAAAGTGCCTCAGCCAATTTATGCGAAGCGGTCTGCAGACACTCGAAAGCGTTGTTCATTGCCTCAATATCTTCCCCGCCCAGGGCGGTTTTCGAATCAGCGATCGCCGATTCGAGTTCACCGGTCGCAGCCGCGTCTAGTTTGTCCTTGTTTTCGCTAAAGGTCTTTTCAACGCTGTACAGCAGGCCGTCCAAACGGTTACGGGCCTCGATCGAAGCCTTTTTCTTTTCGTCCTCACCGGCATGCGATTCGGCATCCTTCATCATCTTGTCGATCTCTTCCTTCGAGAGACCTGACGATGCCGTGATCGTGATTTTCTGTTCGCGACCCGTACCAACGTCTTTGGCCGATACGTTTACGATACCGTTGGCAACGATGTCGAATGTGACCTCGACCTGCGGCACGCCTCGCGGTGCGGGCGGGATGCCAACCAGGTGGAATTTACCCAGCGTCTTATTGTCCGACGCCATCGGCCTTTCGCCCTGCAGCACATGAACCTCGACCGAAGTCTGATTGTCCGATGCTGTTGAAAATATCTCCGATTTGCGTGTCGGGATCGTCGTGTTCTTCTGGATCATCGCCGTCGAAACACCGCCAAGCGTCTCGATACCGAGCGATAGCGGAGTAACGTCGAGAAGCAGAATGTCGGTCTTTTCGCCGCCCAACACGCCGGCCTGGACCGCGGCACCGAGAGCAACGACCTCATCGGGATTCACCGACTTGTTCGGCTCTTTGCCGAAAAAGCCCTTGACCATTTCCTGGACCTTCGGGATACGGGTCGATCCACCGACGAGTACGATCTCTTCGATATCCTTCGGCTCGAGCCCCGCATCTTTGATAGCCTGTTCAACCGGCGGCATGAGCCGCTTTAGGACAGGTTCAACAAGTTGCTCGAACTTCGAACGGGTGAGCTTCATTACCAGATGTTTAGGCCCCGAGGCATCGGCCGTAATGAACGGCAAATTGATCTCTGTCTCCATTGCCGACGAAAGCTCCACCTTTGCCTTTTCAGCGGACTCTTTGAGCCTCTGAAGAGCCATCTTGTCATTGTGAAGGTCGATGCCCTGGTCTTTCTTAAATTCGTCGATGATCCATCCAACCAGGATCTCGTCAACATCGTCGCCGCCAAGATGTGTATCTCCGTTAGTCGACTTAACCTCGACCACGCCTTCACCAACTTCGAGGACAGAGATATCAAAAGTACCTCCGCCAAAATCGAACACAGCGATGATCTCGTCCTTTTTCTTGTCGAGGCCATACGCAAGTGCGGCCGCGGTGGGCTCGTTAACGATTCGAAGCACCTCAAGGCCCGCGACTTTACCCGCATCCTTTGTAGCCTGACGCTGGGCATCGTTAAAATATGCCGGCACAGTAATGACCGCTTTCTCAACTTTCGATCCGAGATAGTCCTCGGCTGATTGCTTCAGTTTCTGCAGGACCATTGCAGCTACTTCGGGAGGGCTATATTGTTTGCCCTCGGCCTGGATGCGAACGTCGCCATTCGACGCCTTTTCTACCTTAAACGGCACCTGCTTGATCTCGTTTGTAACCTCGTCAAACTTGCGACCCATAAATCGTTTGATCGAATAAAGCGTGTTCTCGGGGTTTGTCACAGCCTGGCGCTTTGCAACCTGCCCGACCAGCCGATTGCCGTCCTTTGTAAACGCAACGACCGACGGCGTCGTCCGCCCGCCCTCAGAATTCGTAATAACGATCGGCTCCCCGCCCTCCATGACCGCCACGACCGAGTTGGTCGTTCCGAGATCGATTCCTATAATTTTGCTCATGTTTTTATCTCCAATACCTATAATTGCTATGCTCTCAAAACTTGCTAGTTGAGCCTGAGGGAAGTATAAAGATTGAGTGTGTTGTTGTCAAGTTTATTTGCAGTATTGTTGTGTTGAGTGTGTCCCAGGGCAGGATCCGATGGATTCGAAATGTCGTTTTACGGCCGATTACGACGACGCGTCAGGGGGCTGCACGACGGCTTTCTTCGTCTTCCCGCATTAATCTTGCGACGTGGAAGATGTAATGGAGTCCGGAGAAAACGGCGAAGGCCGTTACTACCGTGTAGGTGGTTGGCAGAAATAGGCCGTTGTTGGCGGGAAAGACGGCGGCTACAAGGATGAGGATCACGCCGACGACCTGGACAAAGGTGCTTGCTTTGCCGAGCCATGATGGTTTGAAGCCGCGAAAGCCGGTCATCACATTGATCGCACCGGCGACTGCGATTATTGCCACGTCACGCCCGATCACAGTGGCGGTTACCCAGAACGGGACGGGCAGGTGTGGACGATCTGTGCCCATTACGCTCGGCAATGTAAGCATCACGAACGCGGTCGTCATCAGCAGCTTGTCGGCGATCGGGTCGATTATGGTGCCGAGCTCGGATTCCTGATTCATCCTCCGTGCCAGAAAGCCGTCAACCCCATCGGAGACACCCGCTATCGTGAACACGATCAGGGCCCAGCCTTCGCGGTTGTAGACCAGCATAATGGCAAAAACCGGTATCAAGGCGATACGCAGGAACGTCAGAATATTGGGGATCGTTAATACTTTGGTGGAGATCTGAGGTTCGGTCATTCGGCCGCCCGAAGCTCCAAAAGCGATATTTCCGGCGGGCATTGATAACGCATCGGGACAACGACGGTTCCGATGCCGCGAGTGATATAAACCTGTGAATCGCCGCGTTTATGCAGACCGCTCGAAAGTTTCCGACGGGGCAATATCCGTTTATCTTCGTCGCGAAACTTGATCTGCCCGCCATGCGTGTGGCCGCTGAGCGTAAGGTCGACGCCCCATCGGGCGGCTTCACGGAAAATTATCGGATTATGGGCAAGAAGAAGCTTCATCTCGTCCGGATAAGACCCCTTTAGTGCTGCGGGCACGTCGGTCTTGCCGACCATATAATCATCTACACCGGCGAGCCAGAACGCAGCGCCTCGCGCCTCAAACCTCTCGCCCTGATTTACAAGCATATTGATGCCCTCGCCGCGAAAGAGATGTGCGACCAACTCAGCATCGGTCCAATGATCGTGATTTCCCAAACATGCGTGAACACCGTATCGAGCCTTTAGTTTGGCCAATTCGGCCGCGACAGGTGCGATATATTCGCGCTCGTGCGAAACATAATCGCCCGTCAGGATGAACATATCCGGCTTTAGCCGGTTCGCTACCTTTACGGCCCGGGAAATGTGGTCAAGGGATGTAAACGGGCTATGATGGGTATCAGAAAGGTGAACGATCTTGAAACCATCCAGTTGTTTTGGCAGCCTCGCGAGTCGGATCTCAACGCGTTCAAGCGAAAGGCTGTTAGCCTCCGCCATCGCTATCTTTGCCACCTTTGACCAGTTTCCCGCAAATTTCCGAATGGGCGCTTCCGAGGCTCGGTAGGCGTTTATGCGGTCAGATATCTTAATCCGTTTGGTAGCAGCGTTTCTCATCTTCGTCGTGTGGGGGCTAGTATACTCTTCGAGTCCGGAAATACAAAACTTTACTTTCTAC
>JBGSXN010000274.1:0-4616 GCA_041751355.1 Pyrinomonadaceae bacterium | reverse complement strand
ATAATAGAGTTCTGAATGCTGCAGAAAAATGATCTCACTAAAAACCGTAACTAAGACCGTAAAGTCAGGCACAGAACTTTTAACCATACTCGACGACGTTTCGTTTGATATCGCCGACGGTGAATTCGTGGCGGTAACCGGTGCATCAGGCAGCGGCAAATCCACCTTACTCGGGCTGATCGCCGGGCTCGACGCACCTTCGTCGGGAACAATCATCATCGACGATGAAGAGATCACGGCTATCGGCGAAGACGGACTTGCTAGGCTAAGAAGCGAGAAGATCGGCTTTATTTTTCAATCGTTCCATCTGATCCCAAGCCTCACAGCGTTTGAGAACATACTTATTCCGATGGATATCCTCGGGCTTTCAAACGTTCGCGAGCGGGCCGCCCGGCTGATCGAGGCCGTCGATCTCACAAACCGGGGACATCATTATCCGGCGGAATTATCCGGGGGCGAGCAGCAGCGGATAGCAATCGCCCGGGCCTTTGCCAATTCGCCCAAGATCTTATTGGCCGACGAACCGACCGGGAATCTCGACTCAAAGAATGGCCAGCATATTTTCGATCTGATGAAGGACCTTCATCGTGAGCATAATGTCACTTTGGTCCTGGTTACGCACGATGCCAATCTTGCCTCACAAGCACAGCGACAGATCATTTTGGCTGACGGCCGCGTTTTTTCCGACGAGATGATCCAGGCTGCGATATGAGATTCATCTTTAATCTAACCAGACGCGAGATCCGGTCTTCCTGGCGGCGATTGCTGTTCTTTTTCCTGTGCATAGCTTTAGGAGTTGGATCGGTTGTAGCTCTTCGTTCGTTGATCCAAAATCTGACCCAGGTCGTGGGCAATGACGCAAGGGCCCTGATGACTGCTGACGTTGACATTAACTCGACCAGTGATTTTTCTCCCAGCGAGATCGCGGCGATCGAAGAGGTCATTGCTCGTCATACGAGCGTCGAAGATCGAAACGAGATCATCACGTCAGCATCGATGGCACGGCCGCTGGACCCGGCAAATGAAAATCTCGAATTTATCGAGCTAAAGGGTATCGAACCGCCCTTCCCATTAGTTGGTACCTTCCTCACGTCAGACGGCAAAGCTTTCGATTTTGCTCTGCTAGAAAATCGCGGCGCAGTTGTTGCAGCAATTCTCCTCGAAGAATTAGAAATTTCGATCGGCGATAAGATACGTATCGGTGAAGCTGAGTTTGAGGTCCGGGGCTCGTTCGACGAAGAGCCCGGTGGTTCATCTGGATTTCGGATGGGTTCCCGTATTTTTGTCGAGAAGAAAGCATTTGACGAGGCAGGCATAACCCGAAACTCCAGCCGCGTCCGGCGGAGGATACTTTATCGTACTAACGATAATCCAACACAACTAGTCACCGAGTTGCGCGTGGCCCTGAAAGGCTCCACGATCCGCGTCAACTCTTATCGCGAGCAGCAGGAGAATCTCAGTTCTCAATTTGAACGTACCGAAAACTACCTTTCTCTGACGGGCCTCTTGATCCTCGTTTTAGGCGGCGTTGGAGTTTGGAATGTCGCCAGGGCATTTGTCGAACAAAAGCGAAAAACGGTCGCCGTCCTGAAATGCCTGGGAGCCAGCGGAAACCGAATAATCTCAGTATATCTGCTGCAGATCCTTACGCTTGGGGCGATCGGCAGCCTATTTGGAATTCTTCTCGCGCAAGGCGGATTATGGCTGGCTGCATGGCGTTTCGCAGATGAGCTTCCGGCAAAAATGAGTTACGCGGTCGGGCCTTCGACAGCCTTGCAGGGAGCGATCCTGGGAATACTGATCTCGCTCCTTTTTTCGGCTTTGCCCCTGCTGCAGATCCGAACGATCAAGCCCAAGCTTCTGCTTCGCGACGAAAATAATGCAAGCATGTCCCGGCTCGACTGGACCAAATGGGTCTTTGGCGCCGCATGCCTGCTGGGATTGCTGGGACTCGCGGTTTGGCAAGCGGGCTCATTCCGGGTGGGCGTATACTTTCTGGCGGGCCTTTCCGTCACGGGTGGCGTCCTGTATGTTTCCGCGACGCTGCTTACCCTAATGCTCAGAAAGATGCGGCGGATGAATTCCTTTTCATTTCGCCAGGCGGTCAATTCGCTCTATCGACCCGGGAATCAAACGCGGATCATCCTTATAGCGGTGGGCCTCGGTGCTTTTGTTGTGATCACCGTCCAGTCAATGCAGACCAATCTGGTTCGGGAGTTCGATTTTTCACGTAACAGCCGGCTACCGAGCATGATCTTCGCTGATATCCAAAAAAGCCAGATAGCGAGCGTAGCCGAGATCATCGAACAACAAACAGGTGAAAAGCCCGAAGAAGTGCCCACAGTTCGCGCGCGAATCGCATTCATTAACGGCCAGCCGATCGATTACCAGCAGCGCGACGTTCGCCAGCAACAGGGGCAGATCGGCCGCGAATTTGCGATCACTTATCGTGACAAGTTAGAGGAAAATGAATCTATTTCCGACGGACAATGGTGGGAACCCGGTGGCACAGGGGGCACGCCTGAGGTCTCAATTCAGGACCGAATGGCCGAAACATTGAAACTAACTCCCGGCGACTCGATCACCTTTGATATTTCGGGACGAAAGATAACGGCCCTCGTGGCTAATATTCGAAAGATCGATATTCGGAATGCGCGGACGGCGTTTGTATTCGTCTTCAGGCCCGGCACGTTGGAAAAAGCTCCTCAGAGCTTTGCCGCAACGGTCATCAATCATCTGCCCGCTACCGATAGGCAAAGAGTACAGCGCGACGTTCTGGACAGCTTTCCGAACGTCCAGATATTCGACGTAGCCGATATTCTCGAGGCAGTGAATCGGCTGGTAAGCAACTTCGTGATCGCGATCTCGTTTGTCGGCAGCTTTGTATTGCTCAGCGGGATCCTGATCCTTATCGGGTCGGTCGCCCTGACCAAATCGCAAAGAATCTACGAGAACGCGATCCTAAAAACGTTGGGGGCCAACAGGCGCAAACTGGCGACAATACTGTTTGCAGAATATGGGCTGCTCGGCCTGCTTGCGGGTTTGATCGCCACCAGTTTTGCGATAACGCTGTCGTTTATCGTAACGACATATCTGATGAATATTGAATGGCAGTTTGATGCGCTACTGGCGGTAGCCGGAGTTGGTGTTACAACGATGCTCGTTACTTTCGTTGGAGTTGCGGCCAGTTTTGATGTGCTCTTCCGGAAACCACTGGCAACTCTCAGGCCTCAGTAGAAAGTGATCAGTTCTTTTCGAAAGGATGATCCACTAGCACGGAACGCAGGCTGACCTGTCCAAACAAGGTCTCAAGGTATGCCCCGAACCGATGAAGAATGGGCACAAGGTCCTTACTTTGACTCGTGACCAGGATCTCCTCGATAAAACGCTCGACCGTTTCCGTATCCTTGTAGAAAAGATACCGCATCGACCCGTTCATAAAGTGCCTAAGAACCTTTTGCATCTTTTCGATCTGCCGAGCTTCAGGCGTTTTCTCAGCAGCCTGAATAGCCTGGGCAGCGGATCGAAGCTCTGCCCTAAGTTCGATCGATTGGTCAAGCTTTGTCTTAAACTCGGGAAACAGTTCGACAATTTCGGTCTCTGGATGAAGGGCCCGGGTAATGCCCGCCAGGATCTGCTGGAACCCGTCGTTCAAAAGTGAGTGAGCTGTCTCCATCCTCGCGAAGATCGAGGGCGTGGGTCGAAGCTCGGATATTCCCGCAAGCTCCTGAGAGTAAACTTTTTTCAACTCGATCGATGCGGTGTATGAGGCCGCGTCAAGAGTCGCAAAGAGTTCGGTCTCTTGTTCAGGCAGTTTATCAAGGCGATTATTGATGTATCGGGTCAGGTCAGAGATAAGCTCGTTGACCCGCGAAAAAATAAGTAACGCCGGTTTTAGCGGCTCGTCGGCCTCGAGCATTTTCCCGACAATACTGAGCCACTTCAGCACCATCCCAAATCGGGGAAGTATCAGGATGAGTTCAGCAGTCTCGGCGGTTAAAGACGAACTGTCATTGCCAAGTTCGGCAAGAGGCCCAGGCAGGAATCTCCGCCCAAGCATTTCCGAGTGATCGATCAGTTGGCCGACGGCAGCAATTTCATCAAGGCGGCGATCCAACATGTCTGACCATGAGCACCACTGCCCGGTACCGATCAAGGTTGAATTCGCCAGTGCCTCGTTTATGAGAATCAACTCGCTTAGCATCTCAGACAGTTCGAGCAGATCGGCGACCGTGACCCGTCCAATTACGGAATGGGCCGGATTCGCTGCTCCTCCGGCAGAGGTTAGGATCCGGGCATTCAAAAGCGCGCATCGCCTAAGTCCAGCGTGAACGAGTTCGATCTCCTTCTTAAAATCTGTGCGCGGCGTCTTCGCCGAAACTCCCGAGAATTGACGCTGGCCATGAGCCAGAAAGCTCTGCAGTCCTGATAGCCAAATACCAAGTTCTGCCGGTGCTTCGTAGGCGCCGGTAACTGCTGGACGAGCAATAAGCACGTCCTCGCTAGCCCGAACACTTACGGGGTTATCTGTTAAAGTAGCTGACAAAACTAGGATATCTCCACGAGATTCTGTGATGTGGCCGGAAAAGGCGGGAAAAACCGCTATCTAATTTATA
>JBGSXN010000273.1:0-20634 GCA_041751355.1 Pyrinomonadaceae bacterium | reverse complement strand
GAGGCATTTTTGTCGATGGCAATATTGGTCTTGGCCATCGGCGGCTCAGCATCGTCGATGTTGCCCACGGTGCTCAGCCGATGTTCAATGCCGACCGTTCGTGCGCGATAGTCTATAACGGCGAGGTCTACGACCATCTGGAAAGCAGGGCCGAGCTGGCTGAAAAGGGACATATATTCGAAAACCGCAGCGATACCGAGACGATACTTCATCTTTACGACGAATACGGCCGGAATTGTGTCGACCACATGCGCGGGATGTTTGCCTTTGCGATTTGGGACAAGCGGAAACGCGAGCTTTTTATCGCGCGAGACCGGTTTGGCGTAAAGCCCCTGTATTACGTCCATGACAGCGAAGGTAATCTGTTTTTTGCCTCGGAGATCAAATCGCTCATCGAGGCCGGCGCAATAAAACCGGAAATAAATTACAACGCCCTGCCGGACCAGTTCGCGAATCACGGAACTTCCGGTGACGAAACGCTTTACATGGGAGTAAAGCGTTTGATGCCGGGGCATACGATGGTCTGGACGGACGGCCGGCTTGATATCAGGAAATACTGGGACCTTTCCTTTGAGCCTAAAGAAGTACGTTCGGATGCGGAATACATCGAGGAATGGCGTGAACTGTTCCGCGAATCGGTGAAACTGCGGCTGATGGCCGATGTGCCGCTCGGGATGTTCCTGTCGGGCGGTATCGATTCATCGGCAATCGCGGGCATTATGTCGTCGATGGTCAAAGAGCCGATCAAGACTTTTTCGGTCGGGTTTAAGGAACGCGAGGCTAACGAGCTCGAATATGCGAGGCTGGTCTCGCAAAAATTCGGTACCGATCATCACGAGATAACGATCTCGCCGACGCAATTTTTCGACGCACTGCCGGACCTCGTTTGGCATGAGGACGAGCCGATCGGGTTTATCGCATCCGTGCCGCTCTATTTTGTCTCGAAACTTGCCGCCGAGCATGTAAAGGTAGTTCTGACCGGCGAGGGGGCGGATGAGACACTTGCCGGCTACGGTCGATACGCCAAGGCGGTGAAACTTTTAAGCTACGGCGACAAATACAAGAGCATGGCACCCACATTTCTGCGTGACGTCGTTCGCGGCGGCGTGGCAACATTGCCAGGGGCCCTGAATCGCAAATTGAACCGGACATTCCTCTCGCGGGATGCGGATATAGAAAATCTTTTCTTTGATAATTTCGGCGTGTTCCCGAGATCGATGCAGGCGGGGCTGTTCTCGAGAAATACTATCTCGCGGATCGCCGACGTAAATCCATATACGGGGCAGAATGCATGGGTCGATAATGCGGACGCCGACGACGTTCTGGACAAACTGCTTTACGCGGATACAAAGACCTATTTGCACGAGTTGCTGATGAAACAGGACCAGATGTCGATGGCCGCTTCGATCGAGAGCCGTGTTCCGTTTCTGGACCATAAGCTGGTCGAATTTACGGCCCGAATGCCGCGTGAGTTGAAGCTTCGAGGCGGCACAACTAAATGGATACTTCGCGAGGCGATGAAGGGCATATTGCCGAGCGAGATAATTGATCGTAAGAAAATGGGCTTTCCGGTACCTGTAGGGAACTGGTTCCGCGGGCCGTTCAAGCAGATCATCGACGAGTATGTGCTCGGCGGGCGAGCGATGGATCGGGGGATATTGGACGGCGAGGCAGTCCGTTCACTGGTCGCCAGTCATAATGCGGGCGAGAATCACGATGAGCGATTATGGTCACTGGTTAATTTCGAGATCTGGCAGCGTCGGTTTATTGACGGCGAAAGCGGGACGGTATCCAAATGATGACCAGGGTATCAAAGCAAACTGAACGAATCGCCGCGGAGGAACTGAGGGGACGGGACATATTATGTTTCAGCCATGACTGGACCGGCGACCCGCTGTCAAAAACTCACCTTATGCGGGTGCTTTCGAAAGACAACCGGATCCTCTGGATCAACGCCATAGCCAATCGAATGCCGACGACATCGACCAAGGATGTCTCGCGCATTTATAAGAAGCTGCGGGCATTTGCCGAACCGGTCCGTGAAGTTGAGCCAAACATCTTTGTATTGAATCCGCTCGCATTTCCGTCATACGGCAATGAGACGATCCTTAAGGTCAATCGAAGTTTTCTTGCCAGCCAGGTGCGAAAAGCGATGCGCGGGCTCGGGTTTGAGAACGTCGTGAACATGGTCTTTAACCCCGCGGCGGGGATGATAGCGGGGCGTCTCGGCGAGACTGAGCTCATTTACTACTGCGTAGATGAATACACGGCTTTCACCGGTGCGTCAAACGGGCTGCGTGCGATCGAGAACGACCTTTTCCGAAAGGCCGATATTGTCATCGTCTCGGCGGAAAGACTGTTTGAATCGAAAAAAGACTTTAACCCAAACACTTTTGTGATCCGTCACGGAACCGACTGGCGTCATTTTCGCACGGCATTAGACCCGAACCTTGAGATACCGGCGGACATCACTGATCTGCCTAGACCGATCATCGGATTTCACGGGCTGCTGGCAGATTGGGTAGATTATGATTTGATAAAGAAAACGGCTGAGAGGTATCCGCAGGGTTCGGTAGTCCTGATCGGCAAGATCGCGGTCGATGCCGAACAAAAGGTCAAGGTGCTCGACAATGTGCCGAACGTCCATTTTCTCGGACGCAAGCCATATGCGGAACTGCCGGCCTATTGCAAGGCATTCGATGTTGCACTTAACCCTTTTGCTATAAACGAATTGACCCTGGCCGCCAATCCGCTGAAAGTTCGCGAATATCTGGCCGCCGGATTGCCGGTGGTGTCGACTGACATTCCCGAAGTACGCGTGCTGGATGATTGCCTGGTCGGTATCGACCATCAGGATTTCCTCGAAAAAGTAGATAAGGCTCTTTCCCATCCGAAAACCCGCGAATCCGTTAGCGACGCGATCGCTCACGAGAGCTGGGAAGCAAAGGTCGATGAGCTAAGAGAAATTATTGCGGAGAAACGAGGGTCCGGCGGTAAAGCTCTGCATTCGAACGATTGTGACTAGACGGTACTTCCTACCTTGGCCATAAATTCTTGCCAGCGGGGATCCGGACGGAGGCTTTTGAGATTGACGTCATTCTCGAAGTGAGGCCGGTTCTCATTACCTAGCCGCACCGCTTTATTCAGCCACTTGAACGCGAGGTCTTTTTCGTCCAGAAGGGCGTAGGTGGATGCGACCCAATATGCCATGTCATGGTCGTTGCGAGAAATGGCAATAGCATCTTCCGTGAGTTGCGCCCTGGCATCATCCGAACGGCCGGCTCCGGCAAGAAACATAGCGTAGAGCGGCCGTATACCGTCCATTCGAGGATTTTCCGCCAGAACACCGGCGATCAGTTCCAGAGCCTCGTCATAACGGCCTTCGTAATAAAAAACACCCGAACGGAATATTTTGAGCATGGGGTGATTCGGCTCGACCAGGAAACCCTTGTCCAGTTCCGCATGGGCGGTTTCGAAATCACGCTTGTAAATAAAAATGCGGGCCCGGTTATAGGCCGCGACGGCACGGGCGGCGGGGTCCAGGCGAGTCAATTTTTCAAACGACCGCAGGGATTCGTCATACTCGCCGTCGAGGCGGTGCATAACGCCTTTTACAAAATAGAGAGCAGCATCGTTTGGAAACTGTTTCTGAAGCAGTTCGATCTCGGAGCGGGCTTTTTTCTTTTCGCCGCGGGCCATGTATATCATGACCATCAAAACGCGGGCCTCGACGACATTCTGGTCGTAGAAAAATGCCTTGCTGAAAGCTGCTTCGGCATATGTGTAATCTTCGGGTTCGCCCAGCCCCTTAAATACTCGATTGGCATAACAAGCTCCAAGCCCGCTGTATGCCAGAGCAAAGTGCGGATCAAGCTCGATCGCCCGGCGGAAATTGACCATCGCAGCGTCGCAATCGTCCGCGTCGATAGTACGGAAAATAAAGCGCCCGAAATTGTCGCGGCCGCGGAGGTATTCCTCCCAAGCCTCGGCATTGTCAGTTGCTCGTTTGCCAAGCTTTTCAGCCTCGAGGTCAGTCAATTCGAGTCTGAGGCCCTCGAGAATACGGTGGGCGATGCCATCCTGAAGCATCAAGATGTCGCTGCCCTCGGCGTCGATCCGGTCGCTCCAAAGAATATCGCCGGAGGCGACATCCAGCAGCTGGGCGGTGACGCGGAGCTTCTCACCCGAACGGATAAAACCCGCCGAAAGAACTGCATGAACGCGCAGCTCGCGGCCCGCCTCACGAGGGTCGATCTCATCCCCCTGATATTTTGCTATGACCGAGCTTGGCCGGACAATTATCGATCTTATCTGGGCGAGTTCGGTAATGACGGCGTCCGCGAGGGCAAACTCATAGAATCCCGAGGCTTCATCGCCGCTCAGGTTTTTGAAGGGTAGAATAGCGACGCTCTTTTTCTCAGTGCCGGTCGCAGTAAGTGAAATATCCGGATTGAACGATGTGGAATTTCCGCTGTTCGGTGTCCATCCGACCGATGGCGATTCGGGGGTAGATTTGCCCGTAAACCAATTAAGAACACGTTTCACTGCGCTTCCATCGGCGTGCCCCGGGGCAAAGGTATCGCCGGGCATTACCTGGGCTCCCGCAATCTGCTGAAGCACGACCCTCAGATCGTCACGCATTGCAGCGATCTTTTGATAGCGGTCGCTCGGTGCCTTGGCCAGAGCACGGTCAACGATCTGCTGGAGCTGCGGAGGAACAGGCTCTCGACGCATTTCGGCGACGGGCTTTGGCGTTCCATAAAGCACCTGGTGCCTTACGTCGATCACTGTTTTTCCCTGAAAGGCCCAAATGCCGGTCAGCATTTCGTATAGCAGCACACCTGTCGAAAAAATATCCGATCGATGGTCCGCTCGCTCACCCTTTGCCTGTTCGGGGGCAGCATAAGTGGCCGTGCCGTACGGAATGCCCATTTCCGTGATCTCGCCGCGGTCTTGTCCGTCGGTAATGTCCGCCTGTTCGTCTTCGACGAGTTTGGCGAGGCCGAAATCCAATATCTTGGCTTGGCCCGAATCGGAGACCATTATGTTTCCGGCTTTTATGTCCCGGTGGATAATGTTCTTGGAGTGGGCGTAGGCGAGGGCATCGGTTACCTGGATGGCAACTGAGAGGGCGACCTTGAGTTCGAGGGGCCGTCCCGCGACCAGTTGACGAACGTTTTTGCCCCTCGACATACTGCATCGCGATGAAGTAAACGCCTTTCTCGCTGTTGAAATCATATATCGTGCAGATATTTGGATGATCGAGCTGAGAACAGAGCTGAGCTTCGCGTTCAAACCTGCGAAAATTGGACGATTTTTGAGTGAGTTCTGGGGGGAGGACCTTAATTACAGCGGTCCGGTTAAGTTTGGTATCGAGAGCCTTGTAAACTGTCCCCTGACCCCCGGAGCCGATCTTCTCCAGAATTTTGTACTGGTTAATTTGAGAACCAACCATATAAGAATGTACGACTCGCGAAAAACAGCGAAACGGCCATCTCCCAGAGAGATGAACGATTATCCTAGATTGGTTGCAGGCTTATGTAAAGCCGCTAGGCAGCATTCCTTACCGGCTGCTGCGTCTCTCCCCCTAATTTCTGATGTTAGCGACCGGCAAACTGCCGGTCAATCCGGATAGATCGTTCAGCCGCGTGGCGGGTCGCCCCAGCCCGAACCAACATACTTTCCATTCTCAACAATACACGGCACGACCAGGTCGCCGCCCGAGTAAGAAAGCATTTCCTTTCGTCGCTCCCGGTCATTCTGGGCGTCGTACTCGGTAAACGCGATACCGTTGGCGTTGTAATGGTCCTTTGCCTGCTGGCAGTAGGGACATCCGGGTTTTGTATAGATCACCAAGGCCATTATTCAAAATTACACCTTTTCGATAAGATTATCTAGCATCACTGCAAAGCCGACCTTAACTGAATTACCTATGGACACGACACTGCCTGATATCTTTCAACCATATGACAAATTGATCGAGATCGAAATTGTAGGACAAAAATATATGGTCCCGGAAAACAATTCGCTGCTTCGGTGTTTTCAATTTCTCGCTCTGGAAAATATTTCGTATGGCGACTTTTGCTGGAACGGAGAGTGTTCGAATTGCCAGGTATGGCTTCGCAACGGTGAAAAAGAAAAGGCCGTAATGGCATGTCGAACCACGGTGCAGGAAAATATGCAAATAATACGGATGTCCGATGGCATCGACATTTCAACGGACGACCGGAGCATTCGTTAGTTAGTATTTAGGTACACTGGGGTCGACATCGTTTGACCATGCCGTTATCCCACCGACCAAATTCTTGAGATCTCCCGTAAACCCGGACCTCTGTAGGGCCTCGATGGCACGGGCGCTCCGTCCGCCCATCTTACAAAGGACAACTGTTTCACGCGACGGATCGATCTCATCCGACCGTGACATTATTTCTCCAAGCGGTATCAGACGGGTTCCCTCGATCCGGGCAAATCCGAATTCGTCCGGCTGACGGACATCAATAAGCTGAATGTCATCACCAGAGTCGAGACGAGCTTTGAGTTCTAAAGCGGTAATTTCCTGCATAAATAAAGCCAACTTTCAGGGCGGTAATCGATTCCAATCGAATGCTTAATTTTACCACTTCGGCTGTTCTTCGGCACGGCCATAAACGAGCGAAGATGGCCATTCCGCTGTTTCATAACAAATGCGCGTTGACAAAAATTTACATATCGTTCGGTAACGGCCGCCTGCATCTATTGTAAAATACGATATTTAGACGATTACTTATGCGGATTCTTCGGCTGAAAGGCCTTATTTTATTAGGTACATTATTGGCTTCGCTATCATGCGGCTCCGGGGGCACGGATGTCCGGGTCAATGTAAACGCGGACGAAGCCAATTCAGCCGTCGTAGCTATAACCGTTGGCAGAAGCGAAATGCGAAATGTCGCCGCCTCGATCCAGGCGACGGGCAGTGTGGTCGCTGACGAAACCACAAACGTAGCCCCAAAGACGGCGGGACGCATCGCAAATCTGTCAGTTAATGTAGGCCAATTCGTGTCGGCCGGGTCGGTGCTGGCCAGGATCGACGATCGTGATGCGCAGCTTCAGCTTGCTTCGGCTCAGGCAGGTGTGAAAAAAGCCGAGGCAGCGGTCTTGCAGGCAGAGGCGAGGCTGGGTTTGACGGGGAACGCAAGATTTAATGCGTCAACTATTCCGGAGGTCCGAGCCGCAAACGCCAATTACGAGCAAACGGTCGCGGAACTCAAACAGGCCGAAGCAAATGAAAAACGATATCGTGATCTGACGGAAAGCGGTGACGTGGCGATGATGACCTATGAGCAGTATCGCACTCAACGCGACACGGCCAGGTCCAGGATGAATGCCGCGAGGCAGCAGCTCGATGTTGCAATAAATACGGCACGGCAAAGTAATCAAGCGATCGCCACGGCTCGGGCCGATGTGGCCTCGGCGCAGACACTGGTTGCGAATGCCAGGCAGGCGATCGCTGATGCTGTGATCACGGCCCCGCTATCGGGATTCGTTAGCAGCCGCCCGGTCGCGGTCGGAGAATCTGTGACTTCAGCGTCTATAATCGCAACGATATTACGGACAAATCCGATCAAAGTGAATATACAGGTGGCCGAGGCCGATATACCTTATGTCACGGTTGGCCGCGGCGTTTCAGCCGAAGTGGACGCTTATAAGGAACGTAGATTCGCCGGAACTGTTTTGGCAATAAACCCGGCGATCGACCCGGTTTCGCGCTCGGCCATCGTCGAGGCTGCGATCGAGAACGGTGACAATGCTCTGCGGGCCGGTATGTTCGCCACGGTAAGGATCAATCGCGAAGGTGGCGGTACCGGCGTATTCATACCCAAATCGGCACTTTTTAACCATCAGCCAACGCAATCCTATAGGGTTTTCGTGATCGAGGAAGGTATAGCAAAGCTTCGGGTCGTTCAATTAGGTCCTGAAGAAGGAGACAGCATCCAGATACTATCGGGTATAAATGCCGATGAGACCGTCGCCACCAGCAATCTGGACCAGCTATTCGAGGGGGCAAAGGTAGCCGTTTGAAGTTGGGTCCAAGGCCCAAAGTCCAAGGTCCAAAGTCGAAATTATTTGAGAGCCGTTGTGGAGTGTTCGCGTTATGGGATTCGAAAGTTTTGAGGATATCGAGGCTTGGAAAAATGCGCGTGAGATTACGAGGCAAATTTACGATATTAGTTCCACAGAACGTTTTTCCAGGGATTTTGCTTTGGTTAATCAGATGAGAAGGGCAGCGATATCAATTGTATCGAACATCGCGGAGGGATTTGAGAGAAATGGCGATAAGGAGTTTATTCAGTTTTTAACTGTAGCAAAAGGTTCCTGCGGCGAGGTGAGAGCTCAGCTTTACGTTGCATTTGATCAGCATTATATCGACGAGGCCGTCTTTGTGGAGGTGAAGGCCAAGCTTATCGAAATTAGCCGGATGATATCCGGGCTGATCAGGTACCTCAAGCAGTCCGAACTTAAGGGCAGCAAGTTTACTCGGTAGTAATTATCGTCCTTGATTTAGACTTTGGACTTTGGACTTTGGACTTTGGACTTGGGACTGGAAGATTATGCAGTGGTTAGCTGAAATTTGTGTTCATAGGCCTGTGTTTGCGACCGTGATCGTTCTTTTCTTGACGGTTGTTGGCGGGTTTAGTTTTTTTACACTCGGTGTTGATCGGTTTCCGAAGATCGATCTTCCCACCATCTCGGTGCGTACCAGTAATCCTGGCGCGGCCCCTGAGGAGATGGAGTCTGAGGTCACCGATATTATCGAAGGCGCCCTTAACACGGTACCCGGTGTAGAAGAGATGCGCTCCAGTTCGTCCCGCGGAAGCTCAAACGTTACGCTGACCTTTAACCTCGAAAAAAATCCCGATGTCGCCTTTCAGGAGATTCAGCAGAAACTAAGCACTGTCGTCAACCGTTTGCCGGATACGGCGGACCCGCCGGTTGCTCAAAAATCAGATCCAGACTCTCAGCCAATACTGATGTACACGGTCAGTGCGCCTCGTGACGTGATGGAACTCACGGAACTGGTCGATGTATTGATCCAGAAACGGATCGAGAGTGCTGACGGAGTCGCCGAGGTCTTCATGTGGGGGGCAAGATCACCGCAGATCCGCATAAGTGTTAATCCTGACCGCTTGAGAGCTTTCAACATCGCGGTGACCGAGGTTACGGCCGCAGTGCGTACCCAAAACCAGGAAATGCCGGGCGGCAATATTGTCGAAGGGCAGCGTACGCTCGGCGTTCGGACGATGAGCAAGCTGACCGAGGTCGAGCAGTTCAACGATATCGTTATCGCTACCCGCAACGGTTACCCGATCAAGATCAAGGACGTAGGACGAGTCGAAAAAGCGGGCGGCGAGCCAAGCTCAGCCGCATCACTTGACGGTGTTACTTCCGTTTCTGTCGGCGTGCGCAAGCAGGCTGGTGCCAATACTATAGCCGTCATCAACAATGTAAAGACGCGGATGGCGGAGATCATTCCAAACCTGCCGTCCGATATGAAGGTCGCTGTCATACGCGACCAGTCGGAATTTATCGAGAACTCGCTCCATGCTATTCAGGAGCATCTGGTTTTGGGCGGTTTATTCGCCGCGATCATCGTTTTCTTATTTCTCTGGAACTTCCGGTCGACCTTTATCGCAGCACTTGCTATACCGATCTCGATCGTGGCTGCATTTGCCGCCATCGCTGCGTTCGGCTTTTCGCTGAACCAGATGACAATGCTCGCGCTGACTCTGATGGTAGGCATTGTTATCGATGACGCGATCGTTGTGCTCGAGAATATTTACCGATTTGTCGAAGAGAAAGGAATGGACCCGTTCCAGGCGGCCATCGAGGGTACACGTGAGATCGGCCTGGCAGTTCTGGCGACCACCCTGTCATTGCTTGCCGTCTTTATCCCGGTAGGGTTTATGACCGGTATCGTGGGGCGATTTATGTCTTCGTTTGGACTCACCGCCGCAGCCGCGATCGCCGTATCATTGGTTGTCTCGTTCACGCTTACACCGATGCTCGCTGCACGGTGGATCAAGAAAAAACGCATTCCCGGTAAGGTGGTGACATCGGTAGATGCCGCATTGGCGGTGGAACCGGGCGACGAACCATCGACCGTCGAACCTAACGAAGCTTCTTCGCACTCGAAAGGCGGCTGGTTTTATACCAAGCTCGACGGAACATACACATGGCTGCTCAAACTGGCAATGCGATTCCGCTGGGCCGTTGTCCTGCTGTGTGTCCTTACGGTCGCGTCGATATTTCCGTTATACAAATATGTCGGCATGGCGTTTTTGCCCGATGAGGATGAATCGTTATATCAGGTAAACGTGCGCGGACCGCAGGGTACTTCGCTATCGGCTACCCAGTCGATCCTGGACCGGATCGCCCGAGATATTCGAGCCGAAGTGCCGGGCGTTAAGAATACGCTGGTATTGGCGGGCTTCGGCCGTGGATCGGGTTCAAACAACGGATTTATCAACGTTGCCCTGCTGCCTGTGGGCGAACGAGAAAAATCGCAGGCTGATCTGATCAACCAAACTCGGCAGATCGCCCGAAAATACTCGTCAAAGGAATATCAGGTGTCGGTTTCCGCTTCGTCATCGATCGCGGGCAGCATTGGGCTTGGCCGCGGAGGCTCGGGTGTCGGAATGTATATTGCCGGGCCGGATATGGCAAAGCTTACTGAGTATGCCAACGCTTTGGTCGAAAAGATGAAGCAGGACCCGATATATCGTGATCCGGACACATCAATTGAGGTAGGTAATCCGGAAATTCGTGTCGTTATCGATAGAACTCGGGCGGCCGACCTCGGAGTGAGGGCCGGAGACGTCGCACAGGCTCTTAACATTCTTTCGGCCGGTCAGATAGCTTCAACTTTTAGCGAAGGATCAAAACAATACGATGTGATCGTCCGCGCGGAAGAATCATATCGCCGCGACCGGAGCAATTTCAGATTCTTCACGGTAGCTTCGTCAAGTGGCGGTACCGTCGATCTCGAACGGGTAATAAAGATAAATGAAGGATTGGCCCCGTCCTCAATCAGCCGTTTGAACCGGCAGCGTCAGGTGACGGTTTCCGCGGGCCTGCCGCCTAACGCTTCTGAATCGGATGCGGTTGCTAAAATGCAGCGGTTCGCCGCCGACCTCAATATGGAGCCCGAATATGTAACCGGCGTTACAGGTCAGTCAAGAGAGCTGCAAAAAGCCTATGAGGCTTTCCTCTATGCGTTTTTGCTCTCTTTCGTATTTATGTATCTGATCCTTGCGGCCCAGTTCGAATCGTTCATTCACCCTGTCACGATCCTGTTGACGCTGCCGCTGGCAGTGCCGTTTGCTCTGCTTTCGACCGCGATCGCGGGCCAAACGCTGAATATCTTTTCGGCGTTGGGAATACTTTTGCTTTTCGGCATTGTTAAAAAGAACGCCATCCTTCAGATTGATCACACAAATACGCTCAGATCTCGCGGCCTTAACCGTTATGACGCCATAATTCAGGCGAATCGTGACAGGCTGCGGCCTATTCTGATGACGACGCTCGCCCTTGTGGCGGGTATGATCCCGTTGACACTTGGTTCCGGGGCCGGTGCGGCGACAAACCGATCGATCGGTATTTTGGTCGTGGGTGGGCAATCGATGTGCTTAGTTTTGACCTTGCTCGCGGTTCCGGTATTTTACTCGCTATTTGATGACGCTAAAGAATCAACGATGTGGCAGTCAGCTTCACGAGGTATAAGAGGAATTTTCGCTTCCATCAGAAGGCCGAAACCGGCCGCAGACGTGGAGTAGCGGTATTAGATAAGTGATGCTATTAAATTCTTTAGCGGCCCCCTCGCGTTCCTTCGCCCGGTTGATACTGGGGGGGATTTTGCTGTTTTCATTATCCGGTCTGGCTGGCGGCCAGACGCCGTCGATCTCGCCCACGCCCCTCCCGACCCCTTTGATCGGACCAGACGAACCGCTTCCGGTACAGCCATCATTTAATATACCTGTACGGCCAATGCCTAGCTCGGAACGGATCGGCGTCGGCATCGATGATCCGCTTCCGCTGACGATCGAGGGGGCCATAGAAATGGCCCTCGCAAATAATAATGATATTGACGCGTCTCGTAATACCGCGAGGATAAGCGATTTTGGACTGATGGGGGCTCGCGGTGTTTATGACCCGCTGATCGCATCTGAAGCGTATTACGAGAGCCTAACCGTCCCGACGGCGTCGGCTATCGGCGGCGCGGTCAACGGCGCGGTTACCCAGACCCGCTTTTTCGGATCCGCGGGAGTCAGCGGGTTTTCGCCGTATCAGGGCGGCAGCTATTCGGCACTGTTCAATTCGTCCCGGACAACCACAAGCAACACCAATTCGTTCCTGAATCCGCAGTTTCCGTCGTCGTTCTCACTAAATTACGTGCAGCCGCTGTTGCGAAATCGGTCTATCGATAATAACCGGCGGAATATATTGATCTCACGGAAGAATATCGAGATCACCGAGTCTCAGCTCCGGCTGAGAGCTATAGAGGTCATTGCAGGTGTCGAACGGGCATATTGGGACCTCGTTTTTGCGCTTAGGAATCAACAGGTCCAGATCGACACGCTGCTGCAGGCCCGTGAACAACTCGAAAGCAATCGACGGCTGGTCGAAGGCGGGGTGCTGGCTCCGATCGAGATCGTCTCGGCGACAGCCCAGGTCTCGGAATTCGAACAGACCGTGTTTCAGGCGCAGGAAACGGTGACGCGAGCCGAAAATATTCTCAAAACGCTTCTGCTTCCCGATAGACGGTCGGCCGAATGGTCGCGTGCGCTTACACCGGTGTCACCGGTCGATCTGACTGTGCCGGCCATCGGGCTCGAGATCGCAATTGCCGAGGCGATGGAAAATAGGCCTGAGATCGACCAATGGGAAACTTCGGCAGAGATCAATCAGATCAATCAGCGATTTTTTCGAAACCAGACAAAACCGCAGATCGATCTGGTAGGGACCTTAACAACTCAGGGCCTCGCCGGAACCGAGACACCCGCCGCGATCAATCCGGCCACCGGACTCAGCCGAGTACCCCCCAATCTGGTTGGCGGTTATTTGAGTTCGCTCGGAACTTTGGCTTCGCTCGATGACCCGACCTACCGGGTGGGTGTCAATATCTCGCTCCCATGGGGAAACCGGGTTGCGAAGGCCAATCTGGGCGAATCGATAGTCGAAGGCGACCGCATTGCCAATAACCGGGCCCAAACCGAGCAGGTTATCGAGGCTGAGGTCAGGAACGCACTTCAAACGCTGCGTTCCGCCGAATCCCGCCTCGCTTCTGCCTCTGACGCCCGTGCTGCCGCCGAAGAATTATATGAAAGCGAACAAAGGCTGTTTCGCGGCGGCACGTCGACTTTCTATCTCGTTTCACAGCGTCAAACAGAACTCGCCGCTGCCCGAGCCCGCGAACTCCAGGCCCGCACCGACCTCAACAAAGCGATCTCCGAATTCCAACGCTCGATCGGGACCACCCTGACGGTAAATAATGTGACGGTGACGAAATGATCGAATATCGGACGCCAATTAAAACAGAGAGACGGCGCAAATGGGCTAGTCTTAACGGACAAACTACGGATATCCTCTCGGGTTAACTTTAGAACAAGATTCGTTTTAGCCGTTCATTTTATGTAGAATGTCGGCTTCGGATGAAAATACCGATCCGCCGAAAACTCGATCCTACACAGATCGTAATCGTCAGCTTTGCCTTCGTAATCTCGTTTGGCACCGTCTTACTTTCTTTACCGTTTGCGACCGCGTCCGGCGAACGGATGCCGTTGGTTGACGCTTTTTTTACCGCTGTGTCCGCCACCTGTGTAACTGGTCTTATTGTCGTCGATACCGGTACTTACTTTTCAACATTTGGCCAGCTTGTCATTCTATTTTGTATTCAGATCGGCGGACTTGGGCTGATGGCTTTCACCACGATATTTGTTGTAGCTCTTGGTCATCGTATCGCGATCGCCGATCGGCTCGCCATTCAGCAGAGCTTTCACCACTCTCCCATGTCGAATATCAAGCGGCTTGTAAAGTACATCGTAGTGGTCACCTTGATCATAGAGGCCGCAGGAGCTTTGATCTTAACGGTACACTGGACGATTGGGCAGAGGTATGCCACATTTGGCGAGACTGTATATTCCGCAATTTATCATTCGATCTCGGCTTTTTGTAATGCGGGTTTTAGCCTGAATGCCGACAGTCTGGTCGGACATAGTAGCGACCCCATTACTGTCATGACGATGAGCCTTTTGATCATTGTCGGCGGGGTCGGCTTCCTTGTTGCTTTTGATGTAAAGAAATATTTTCACTCCCTCTTAAGCAAGCGGGCGGCCGAGACACGGATCCACGAGAGTATTGAGATGGTCGTTCGAAAACCGAGGCTGAGCGTCCACAGCAAGTTTGTGCTTATAACCACGGCGTTTCTGATCGTTGTCGGAACACTTACCTATTATGTTCTCGAAAGGAACGGTCTGTTTGCAGAAATGCCCGAGGGTGTTGCATGGCTTAACGCGTTTTTTAGCTCGATCACACCTAGGACTGCGGGATTTAATACCATCGATTATGCGGGAATGAGCGGTGCGGCCCTTCTGTGTACGATGGTCCTGATGTTTATCGGTGCGAGTCCGGGATCGGCGGGCGGCGGCGTCAAGACGAGCACGTTCGGAGTTCTCGTCGCATACAGCATAACGAGGTGGCTCGGGCATCGGAACCTGAACATATTTGGGCGAACCATACCGCAATTGTCCATCGACAGGGCTGCCGGCGTGGTAATAACCTCTGTTGCGCTCCTAATTATCGTTGCCTCAGTGCTGATGGCTATAGAGACTTACTATATGACCTCCAAGGAAAGCCAAGGCAGCTTCTTGAGCATTCTTTTCGAATCGATCTCAGCATTCGGTACAGTGGGACTGTCGATGGGCGAGACGTCCAAGATCGGCACGGCAGGCAAGATCGTGCTGAGTATAGTCATGTTCCTGGGGCGCATCGGACCGCTGACACTCGCACTGGCTATTAGCCCCAAGCCTAACGAAAAGCAGTTTAGATACCCTGAAGAGAATATAATGGTGGGATAAGAATATGAAGAACAGTCGTTTCGTTGTTATCGGCCTAGGCCATTTCGGCGCCCATGCTGCGAGCACCCTGTACAATGCGGGGAAAGAGGTCATTGCCATCGATTTTGACAAGGAGGTCGTTCAGGCTATGGCTGAAAACGCTTCGCAGGCAGTCGTGGCTGACGCTACGGACAGGATCATGCTGAAAAATCTCGGGGTCGGAGAGGCCGATGCAGCGATCATCAGTCTCGGCGAACGGATGGACGTGATCATTCTCGCCGCACTCCATGTTAAAGAACTCGGCGTTCCGTACATCGCCGTCAAAGCCCTTTCTGAAGATCATGGCCGTATCCTAGAAGCTATTGGTGTCACCGAGGTCATACACCCAGAAAAGGACGTCGCCATGCGTCTGGCAAATAGACTCTCACGGACCGACGTAATTGATTTCCTGCCTCTCTTGCCGGGCTATTCTATCGTCGAGATAAAAACCCCTGCTGAGTTCGAAGGAAAGAGCCTGAAGGAACTGGCTCTTCGTAATACTCTGAAGATCCAGTTGATCGCCATCGAGCGGAAGCAGGGGAAGAAGAGTGAATTTAACATCATGCCACGTGCCGAAGATGTCCTGCAAGCCGACGATCTCCTCGTCCTGTTAGGCGAAAACCGTCACCTCGACCGGATCCGGGAAATAGTGAAGAAAATGCCTAATTCAATTTAGATCTCTCACCTGCGTGCGTCCCGTCGGACGCGGATCAACAGGGTACTACTCTGAAGATCTTGTAGCGCCGAAATTAGTTTCCCGACGGTGTTTCGATCGGGAACATTATTAATACAAGCTGCGTATCACCAAGCACTAGTGCTGAACGAAAGCTTACTGAAAGCAAGTGCCTCATACTAATTATTCGTAATTTTTACCAATAAAAAGGAGCAAAATTTTATGAGACGAAAAAGCATTTTTCTGGTTACGACTCTAGCTCTGCTGGCATTTATTTCAATGACAATCGCTTGCGGCGGCGGAGGTGTTGCCTCCGAGTCAAATGACCTTCCCATCGGCGCAAAGCTGGAAAACTTTACTTTGCCGGATCTGAGCGGAGCCGAGCAGTCACTTGACCAATTAAAAGGCGAAAATGGTGCGGTTTTGGTTTGGGTTTCGGCGCAGTGCCCTGTCGTTAAATCCTACAACGCGAGGATCAATGAGATCGCCGATGAATTAAATTCCAAAGGCATCAACCTGATCGGCATCAATTCAAACTCGACCGAATCGCTCGAGTGGATCACATCTGACGCCAAGGAAATCGGCTATGAGTTCCCCGTCTTCATCGATAAAGGAAACGTTTTGGCGGACAAGCTCGGCGCCGATGTCACGCCCGAGTTTTTCTATTTCGACAACGACAACGTCGTGCTTTATCGCGGTGCGCTCGACAATGACCGTTCGGGAAAAAATGTGACGATCAATTACCTCCGCGACGCTTTTGGTTCGGCGCTGAGTAAAGAACCGATCAAGACTGCGAAAACCAACGCTTTCGGCTGCTCGATCAAGCGTGCATAAGATAGATCGTGAGAATTTTAAGCTTAACAAAACAGATCGGACGCGGAGCGGGGAATGAATTTTTCCGCCTCATATTTTTCATAGGCCTCTGTGCGTTTTTTGGCCTTGCAGCCTCCTGCACGCAGACAAAAGAGCCCGCGCAAAACCCGCCCGCCGAGACCGCACCCCATTCGGCAGGTCCGCCGCAAGTTACTCAGATCGACGACGCAAAACTCAAACAGCTTCTCAAACCCAACGGCAAGCCCCTGCTCGTCAATTTCTGGGCGACCTGGTGCGGCCCATGCCGCGAAGAGTTTCCCGACCTCGTCAAGATCGACACGGAATATCGCGGGCGGATCGACTTCATCACCATTTCCCTCGATTTTATCGAAGAATTAAATACGGGGGTGCCGCAATTCTTGAGCGAAATGAAGGCGGAAATGCCAACCTATCTGCTCATCAGCGCGGATGAAAACACGCTCATCTCGTCGATCGCCGAAAATTGGAGCGGCGGCCTTCCCTTCACGATCCTTTACAACGAAAAAGGCGAGATAACCTTTTCCCGCCAGGGAAAGGTAGACCACGAGACATTGAAGGTCGAGATCGAGAAAACATTGGGCGAATAAAAATTGGGGCGAATTGACCCAAACTCCACGGCTTTAGCCGAACCGGCGCCAAAGGACAGAAAAAATGGCTGCCTTTTCAAACAGCCATTGTTCATTCGGTGAGCAGGACCTTAGATCTTAAATCCGCCCCTGGTCAACATCGTTTCGAAGCCGGTTTTGTCCACGGCCTTCATATATGCGTCTTTTGGTTCCACCGTCCCATTCTGAACGTGGGCAAAAAGTGCATCGTTTAGCATCACCATTCCGAGATTACGCCCGGTCTGCATTGCTGACGGGATCTGGAAGGTCTTGCCCTCTCTGATCAGATTCGAAATCGCCGGTGTAACGATCAGGATCTCGAGGGCAGCGACACGGCCTCCGCCTTTTTTGGGCAGCAGTGTCTGGGCAATAACGCCTTTGAGCGATTCTGAGAGCATCACGCGGATCTGCTGCTGACGGTCGGCGGGGAACTGGTCGATAATGCGGTCCACCGTAGACGGTGCCGTCGTAGTATGGAGCGTGCCGAAGACCAGATGGCCCGTTTCGGCGGTTTCGATCGCGATCGAGATCGTCTCAAGATCTCGCATTTCACCAACAAGCAATATATCAGGGTCTTCGCGAAGAGCAGCTCTGAGGGCATCCTTGAACGAGTCGGTGTGGTTATGAACCTCGCGCTGATTAACGAGGCATTTTTGATTATCGTGGACAAATTCTATCGGATCTTCGATCGTAATGATATGGTCTTCCCGATTCTTATTGATCGAGTCGACCATGGCGCAGAGTGTCGTCGATTTCCCCGATCCGGTCGGACCGGTGACGACGACAAGGCCTTTAGACAGTGAGCAAAGATCCATGATCGCTTTCGAAAGACCGAGCTGCTCGGCGGTAAGAATCTTTGTTGGGATGATGCGGAAAACGCCGCCCATGCCCTTTCGGTCCATGAATATATTGCAGCGAAAGCGCGCAAGGCCGGGAATCTCATATGCAAAGTCAGTATCATGCCGCGCGGCGAATTCTTCCTGGTTTTTAGACGGCATGATCGATGTCAGCAGTGACCGCATCATGTCAGCTGTCAGGGCATCCTGGCCATCCGCGAGAGATCTCATTTTGCCGTCGGCCCGCATCATCGGCGGTACGCTGACAGAAAGATGGAGATCTGAAGCCCCGAGGTCCGCCATTTTTCGGAAAAGAGCGTCCATCCGGCTTGCCATCCCGGCGTTCGGTGCCGCGGGCACAAATGCCGCCTCGGCGCCGGGTTCAGGCGGCAAATAGGACGGCGGAGGGACCACCGGCGGGGGCATATATGCCGGCTCGGCAGTTGGAGCAGGAACGGCCGGAGATTCGAGTGTAATGGTGGAGGTTGCTGGCGGCGGCTGGTATTCGTCCAGCAGAAAATCGCTGAGAGGCCCCGCCGGCTCAAAGTCCGATGTGTCGGAGAAAACGGTCTGATATGCGGGGTCGTTCATCGAAACTACCTCAACTTCGGGCGTGATGCCGCTCGGCACATATTCCTGGGCAGTCGAGTTTTCCTCGAAAAGCAGGTCGTTTAGGGTAGCGTTGGCGACGGAGTCGTCAGCCGATAGGTCGTAAACGTGCGCCGAACTCTCCAGTTCGTAAGAGCCAGACGCTAATGCCGGCTCGGGCGAGGCGGCCGCGGTCGAAAGGGCCGGCTCAAATGTCGAAGATTCAGCAATGACAGGGGGCATCTCGGGCAGCGGCTGCGGAACCGAGATCGAACTGCCGGAATCGTTGATCATCGGCCGGATCGCAACTATAAAACCAGCCGGAGATTTTTGAACCGTAACGTTGAAATTCCCGAGGTTATGCGGAAGCGTAAATTCCACTTCGGGGTTGTGCGGCAGGGCCGACCTGGCTTCCGTCGGTATCAGCGGAAAGATCATCGTACTGATTTGTGTGCCCAACATAGGCGTATTGGCGACATCTGTGGCCTTATCATCAGAGATCAGATAGGGGTTCTTATCCGGTTCGAGCCGAAGTTCATCACTGCAGGACGAGAGAAGCCGCTGCAAATAGTCGTTTAGCTTTTCCATATATTTGTTCGTATAGGTCGAAGAAAGAAAATCGATGAATTGATGTCTCCGGGCGCGGACCGATAAGGTCTACCCGAAAATAATAACATAGTTAAACTATGTTTGTCAGCAGATTTTTGAAATAGACTGTGCTGATCCTAAACCGTGATCGACTCTCGGAATTCGCCCCAGACATTGCGAAGGCGGCCCGAGATCTCGCCAACGGTAACATCGGATTCAACGGCGGTGAGGATGAGGGGGACAAGATTTTGCGTGCCAGAGGCGGCCTCCTCGATGGCGGTTAGGGCTGAATCGGCGGCTTGCGGGTCGCGGCGTTCACGGACCGCCTGTACGCGGGCGATCTGTTCGCGTTCGAGGCGTTCATCGATCCTCAGGACGGGTATCGGGACGTCTTCGTCGGCCTGGAAACGGTTCATGCCGACGACAACCGCATCGCCGGTTTCGACCGCTCGCTGATATTGGTAAGCGGCTTCCTGTATCTCGCCCTGCACGTAGCCCGTTTCGATGGCCCTCAGCATGCCGCCCATGGCGTCGATCTTTTCGATATAATCTGCGGCCATTTTTTCGAGCTGCGTGGTCATTTCCTCGATTGCGTAGCTTCCGGCGAGCGGGTCTACTGTATTGGCAACGCCTGATTCGTGGGCGATGACCTGCTGGGTCCGGAGCGCAATGCGGGCGGCGTGTTCGGTCGGCAGGCCGAGTGCCTCGTCAAGCGAATTTGTATGCAGGCTCTGCGTGCCCCCGAGCACGGCCGCGAGTGCCTGAATGGTGGTCCGCACGACGTTTACATCCGGCTGCTGGGCCGTAAGCGTTGAACCCGCGGTCTGGGTGTGAAACCTGAGAGCAAGCGACTTCGGATCTTTGGCGCCGAACCGTTGCCTCATAATGCGAGCCCATAATCGGCGGGCGGCACGAAATTTGGCGATCTCCTCAAGCAAGTCGTTGTGGGCGTTGAAGAAGAATGAGAGCCGCGGGCCGAAATCGTCCACCTTGAGCCCAACGTCTATTGCAGCCTGGACATAGGCAATTCCGTCTGCCAAGGTGAATGCCAGTTCCTGGGCCGCGGTCGAACCAGCCTCGCGGATGTGATAGCCCGAGATTGAGATCGTGTTCCAATTCGGCACCTCGGCGGCACAATAGGCAAAGGTATCGGTGATCAGCCGCAAGCTCGGTTTGGGTGGGTAAATGTATGTTCCGCGGGCAATATATTCTTTCAGGATATCGTTCTGGATAGTGCCGCTCAGTTTGTCAAAAGGCACGCCCTGCCGTCGGGCGACCGCGAGATACAGGCACAAAAGTGTTGACGCCGTTGAATTTATGGTCATCGACGTCGATACCTGGTCAAGGGGAATGCCATCGAACAG
>JBGSXN010000272.1:0-7569 GCA_041751355.1 Pyrinomonadaceae bacterium | reverse complement strand
AAGCGAGCCAGACAAGAACATGTTGGTGGCGAGATCTTAGCGGAAATATATTAATTGAGGTCCGGCAACTTGCCGGCAAACGCCAGCATAGTGCGGGCGTTCCGAAAGAGGAATTATGTCGAGAGTAGGAAAAAAACCGATAACCATCCCATCGGATGTGACGGTGACGATCAACGATTCGGAAATGCAGGTCAAGGGTCCGAAAGGCACCCTGAGTACCCCGATCCCGTCAGGTGTCAGCTTCAAACAGGAAGATGGGACGCTCATCGCGGAACGAAAGAGCGACGATCAGGCAGCATTTCACGGGTTGGCCAGAGCGCTTGCCAATAATGCGGTCGTCGGTGTCACCGAAGGGTTTAAGAAGGAAATGGATATCGTTGGCGTGGGATATAAAGCCGACGTTCAGGGTAAGAAGATCGTTTTCGCCCTCGGATATTCTCATCCGATCGAATACGCCCTCCCCGATGGGATCGAGGCTAAGGCAGAACGTGTCGGTACGAAGACATCTATCAATCAGTATCAAACGACGATCACTCTGTCGGGAATAGACAAGCAGCTTTTGGGACAGGTGGCGGCTGAGTTGAACAGGCTCCGTAAGCCGGACGCGTACAAGGGCAAAGGTGTTCGATACGCCGATAAGTTTTATAGACTGAAACCAGGTAAGACTGGTAAATAGTAAATCGTGAATCGTAAATAGAATGAAACTCTATTCACGATTCACTACTCACGATTGAGTAAAGTTATGGCACAGAAAAGTAGAGCAGATATTCGGCAGGGCGTACATAGCCGCATTCGCAAAAAAGTTAAGGGTTCGGCCGAACGGCCGCGACTGGCGGTATTCCGCAGCCTGAACCACATCTACGCTCAGGTCATTGATGACAAGAGCGGTAAGACCCTGGCGACGGCTTCGACAACGGAGAAAGCCCTTGGAGTAAAGTCGGGCGGCAATATTGAAGCTGCGAAGACGATCGGAAAGACGATCGCCGAGAGGGCACAGGCAGCAGGTGTATCGCACGTGGTCTTTGACCGCGGCGGCTACGTATACCACGGCAGAGTGAAGGCCCTTTTGGATGCGACCCGCGAGGGCGGCCTCAATAAGCACGAATCGGCCGGTAAAGAATCGGAGCAGGAAAGTAATAATGAATAAGAAACAGAGAATTTCTCCGGGTGGTCTGCTCTTAAAAGATCAGCTCATTTCGATCAACCGCGTTACTAAGGTGGTAAAGGGCGGTAAAAATATGTCTTTTGCCGCGTTGGTTGTGGTTGGCGACGAAGCCGGGCATGTGGGTTTTGGAACGGGAAAAGCTAAAGAAGTTCCGAACGCGATCAAGAAAGCGGTCGAGTCAGCGAAAAACAATCTTATCCGGGTTCCGCTTATCGATGGCACTCTGCCTCATGAGATGATCGGCGAATATGGTGCGGGACGGGTTTTGCTTAAGCCGGCAGCCGAAGGGACCGGTGTTATAGCCGGCGGTGCTGTGCGTGCGATCCTGCAGTCATTGGGTGTTCACAACGTTCGTACCAAGATCCTTGGTTCAAATAATGCACATAATGTGATCCGGGCTACATTTAACGGACTGCTTAGAATGAAGGACCCGGTCGAGGTTGCACGTTTGCGTGGTAAACAAATAGATGAACTAGTTTAAGAGGTTATTGAGTTAAGTGGCTCAAATCTCGATGAACTTAACAACTCTATAAACTCAGAGTTATGGCTAAAAAAATGGAAATCAAAGAGGGCGGCCAGATCAAGATCCAGTATTACAGGAGCATGATCGGATACGCTAAAAAGCAGAAAGAGATCGTTAAGAGCCTGGGAATCACCAAGCTGAATCAGACGGTAACCCGTCCGGATTCGGCTGCGGCCCGCGGCATTGTCGCGAAGATCCCTCATTTACTAAGGATCGTTGATTAGTAAATCGTCAACAGTAAATCGTAAATAGAAAGAGGAGATATTATTCTTGCTATTTACGATTACCGATTTACGATTCACAAGGAAAAGAAAATGGCTTTATCATTAAACAATTTACATCCCAAAGAAGGGTCAACGCACAAAAAAAAGCGTGTGGGCCGCGGCCCTGGTTCGGGTCTTGGTAAGACAGCCGGGCGTGGGCATAAAGGACAGAAATCGCGTTCGGGCTACAGCAGTCGTCCCGGTTTCGAAGGCGGCCAGATGCCCCTTCAGCGTCGGTTGCCCAAGCGAGGTTTTACTAACATCTTTAAAAAAGAGTGGATCGAGATCAGTCTGGCCAAGATTGAGGAAAATTTCAACGCGGGCGAAGATATCACCCCGGAGATTCTTCACGAGCGCGGGCTAATTAAGAAGGCTAAGCATGACCTCGTGATCCTTGGTACGGGAGACATGACGAAATCGCTCAATGTTTCAGCCCACCGTTTTACCAAAACTGCGAAGGAGAAGATCGAGAAAGCGGGCGGAACCGCAACGATCATCGCAAAGGGCAAGGCCGCGGCGGAATAAGAAAGTTTTATTTAAGCTTCAAGGAAAAATATGGAGAAGTTTTTTGCCGCCGTACAGAACATGGTCAAGATCCCCGAGCTCAGAAAGAGGATCTTTTTTACGCTTGGGCTTCTTGCGGTTTATCGTTTTGGGGCGCACATACAGGCACCAGGTGTAAATAGTGCTCAGCTCGAACGCCTCTGGGGCGAGGTAGCCGGCACATTGCTCGGCGTACTGGACCTGTTCTCGGGCGGAAATTTTCGCACGATCTCGGTTTTCGCTCTCGGCGTCATGCCGTACATCACCGCGTCGATCATCATGCAGCTTATGCCGGTGCTTTCGCCAGCCATTAAAAAGGTGCAGGAGGAAGGCGAAGTGGGCCGGCAGAAGATGAATCAATGGACACGGTACGGAACTGTCGGCCTTTGCTTGATCCAGACGTTTTTTATTGCGACTTGGCTCGAACGAAATCAGATCATCGGCCCCTCGTGGTGGTCAACTCTAATGATCGTGGTGACCTTGACCACCGGCACCGTGTTCGTGATGTGGCTCGGTGAACAGATCACGGAAAGAGGCGTCGGAAACGGTATCTCGCTGTTGATCTTTGTGGGCATCGTTATTGGACTGCCCCAGGGTATTATGCAGATCTCCGAACGCGTTCGCGGCGGTGATCCGATGCAGACGCTAGGAGTGATCTTCCTGGTGGCGGTTCTGGTCGCGTTGATCGCGCTGGTCGTCTATGTAGAATCGGCACGGCGAAATATCGCTATAAGTTATGCCAGCCGGCGAGTTGGCACCCAGACCTTCCGCGGTCAGGAAACCAGCCTTCCCCTAAAGATCAACATGGGCGGCGTTATTCCTGTGATCTTCGCATCGTCGGTACTTGCGATGCCGCAGACTGCTCTGTCGGCCTTTCCGCCCGACCCTAATAATCCGGGCTCGACATGGTCGCAGGTCCACGCCTTTTTTCAGCAGTTCCACGGTGGTGATCCGTATTACGAATTGGTCTTTCTGTCGTTGATCGTAATCTTTACGTTCTTCTACATAACCATCATATTCAATACCGATGAGGTCGCTGATAATTTGCGTAAGCATGGCGGATTTATCGCCGGTATTCGTCCCGGTGCTCCGACAGCGGAATATCTAAATTCGATCTTGACGAGGCTGACCACTGTCGGTGCTCTTTATCTGGCATTCGTTGCATTTGCACCCCAGGTATTGCTAAGTGGTTTCCGGGTCGCGCGACTACCTTATATTGGGACTGCGGTGGACAATTTTCTGACGACCACGCCGGGGCTTAGCTGGATTCCAACAGGTTTGGGATACCAGTTCTATTTCGGCGGCACTTCGCTGCTGATCCTCGTGGGTGTCGCAATGGATACTGTTTCGCAGATCGAAGCACAATTGGTAATGAGAAATTACGAAGGGTTTCTCGGCGCGGGCTCGCGATTACGGGGTCGGAGAGGTTAGTTTGTTTGAACCGCGGAAACGCAGAGACGCGGAGAATTTCGGCGGCGAATCGCGTGTTTGCGGTCTCTGATCTTCTTCACTCTGCGTTTCGGTGTCTCCGCGGTAGATTTTAATGGAAAAGATCATCGTATTAATCGGCGCGCCGGGAGCAGGCAAGGGGACTCAGGCGAGGTTGCTTGAAGAACGACGGGCAATCCCGCAGATCTCGACAGGAGATATGTTTCGAGAGATGAAGACACTCGATACACCACTCGCTAAAGAAGTCCAGGCGATAATGGCATCGGGAAAACTGATTGCCGATGAAGTCACTTATCGCATCGTTCAGGAGCGGACCTCGAAACCGGACACGCGAGGCACTTATGTGCTTGATGGCTATCCGAGAACTGCTGTTCAGGCTGAGCAGCTCGAGGAACTTGCCAAAGAGCAGGGGAAAGAGATCCAGGCGGTTGAGATCGACGTGCCGCGAGATGAATTATTAAAGAGGTTGACCGGCCGGCGGAGCTGTCCGGCTTGCGGCGAAATTTATAATATTTACTCAAAGCCGCCGAAGAGCGAGGGTGTCTGCGATAAGCATCCTGAGTCGCCATTGAGTCACCGGGCGGATGATACTGAGGAAAAGGTTGCGGTTCGGCTGAATACTTATGACGAACTCACGACGCCGCTCCTGGGATATTATCAGCGATCGGGCCGTTTGAAGAAGATCGACGGGACTGGGGATATAGAAGATATTTACGCCGCGTTAAATGACCTGGTTTGAACGGATCAGAAAATCATTCAATATGATCATCGCAAAATCTGCAAAAGATCTGGACAAGATGAGGGCGGTCGGGGAACTGATCGCCGAGGTCAGAGAATCCTTGCGGACAATGGTTAAACCTGGCATCTCGACGATGGACCTGAATGATGCCGCGGATAGAATGATGCGAGACGCCGGAGCGATACCTACCTTTATCGGATATCATGGTTTCCCTTACGCGATCTGCGCGTCGGTCAATCATGAGATCGTTCACGGTTTTTCGAAGCGAGATCCGTTGAAGGTCGGTGATATCGTTTCCCTGGATATGGCGGCGACCTATCACGGATTTGTTGGTGATACCGCGATAACGGTGCCGGTTGGCGAAATATCAGACGATCTTAAACAGCTTATTCGCGTGACCGAAGAATGTCTCGATTTTGGGATACAGGCTGCTCGCGTTGGTAATCGGATCGGCGACATCGGCTGGGCGGTGCAGCAGCACGCAGAGAAATTTGGCTATGGTATTGTTCGCGATTATACGGGGCATGGAATCGGCCGTTCGATGCACGAGGCCCCCCAGATACCGAACCATGGGCGTCCGGGCACAAAAGAAAAGATTCGCGTGGGGTACTGCTTTGCGATCGAGCCTATGCTTAACATGGGTACTGCGGAAACGCGGACGCTCGATGATAAGTGGACAGTAGTCACGGTCGATGGAAAGCCCTCGGCTCATTCCGAGCATACACTGGCTGTTACAGCCGATGGCCCTGAGATCTTAACGCTGACGAAAGAGCAGAAAAAGCGGTTACAGACTGGAGCGGCTGAAAGCGTTGCGGCGTGACTTGAAATTATAGCTGTATAAGGCTAAGATTATTGGTTTGTCCAACTAATCAGCAAGTTGGCATGTCGATATGTAGGGGATGATGCTGTCAAAGTCGCCGTAAGAGTGTTGAAAACATTGTCGAATCCAATGTTAGGGATGCGGAAAATGACCGACATATCGCTAAAATAGGACAGGTGTAAACGATGAAAGTTCGGCCTTCAGTAAAAAAAATGTGTGACAAATGCAAGGTGATCCACCGAAAGGGCGTCGTGCGCGTCATCTGTGAGAATCCTAAGCATAAGCAACGGCAGGGATAGAAGTGATTTTGGGGTTTGATTTTGGATTTTTGATTTCAATCCAAAGACGGAAATCCTGGATCCAAAATGGAGAATATATGGCTCGTATAGCTGGAGTAGATTTACCGCCCAATAAAAGGGCACAGATAGGAATGACCTACATTTATGGTGTGGGCAAATCGCGAGCGACGGCAATCCTGGATCAGGCTGGTATCGGGCACGATTCCAAGATCAAGGATCTGAGCGAGGACGAGTTAACAAAGATCCGTGCGATCCTCGACGGAGAGGGCAACATCGAGGGCGACTTGCGAAAGCGTGTCCAGATGGATATCAAGAGATTGATGGACATCGGCTGCTATCGGGGCCTGCGTCACAGACGCGGCCTGCCGGTCCGCGGCCAACGCACGTCGACAAACGCAAGAACACGTAAGGGGCCGCGCAAAGCCGCAGTCGCCAAGAAGAAGGCACCGGGTAAGAAATAGTTCATTGTTCCAGGTTCAAAGTTCCAAGTTTATTGGAGCCGTGACTTGGAACTTTGAACATTGAACTTTGAACAAATAAAAATGGCAAAAGCAGCTGCAAATAAGAAGACTTTCAAAAAGAAAGAAAAAAAGAATATCCCGGTCGGTATCGTTCATATTTCGGCGTCATTTAACAACACGCTGATATCGATCACTGATACACAGGGGAACCTGGTGGGGCAATCTTCATCAGGAGCCCGCGGATTTCGGGGTTCGCGAAAGGGGACTCCCTTTGCTGCCCAGCAAGCAGCTTCTGAAGTTGCTCGCAAAGCTTTGGATGCCGGAATGCGTGAGGTCGAGGTTCGGGTCAAAGGCCCGGGTGGCGGCCGTGAGTCGGCAATTCGTGCGATCAATCAGGCAGGAATCCGCGTAACGTCGATCCGCGATACGACGCCGATCCCGCACAACGGGTGCAGGCCGCCGAAACGCAGACGCGTTTGATTTTAGATTTTAGATTTTGGATTTTGGATTTCGGATCTAATCTCCAGACGTTTGATATCAAAGGAAGAAGGAAGATCGACGGTCTTTCGTAAACTTTTCCGAATAAGAGCGATGATGGGCTTTGGCCTTTGGAGTATTAATCCAAAATCCAAAGTCCAAAATCGCCGGAGGCAATTATGGCTAGATATAGAGATGCGGTGTGCAGACTTTGCCGCCGCGAAGGTGGAAAGTTATTCCTCAAGGGCGACAGGTGCTTTAAACCATCCTGCGCTATCGAAAAGCGAGGCACGAATCCTCCGGGACAGCACGGTGCTGCCCGACGCAAGATGCTCGCCGGCTACGGCGAACAGCTTCGGGAAAAGCAGAAAGTAAAGCGTATTTACTTTGTCCTCGAAAAACAATTTCGCAATTATTTCGAAAAAGCCCGGCGTCAAAAGGGCGTCACAGGCGAAAACCTGCTCTTTATGCTTGAGCGGCGGCTGGATAATGTTGTTTACCGGTCCGGTTTTTCGACTTCGCGTCGCCAGGCCCGACAGCTTGTTAACCACGGTCATGTTACCGTTAACGGGCGGAAAGTGAATATTCCTTCGTTTCAGGTAAAGGCCGGCGATGTCGTCGCGGTCAAAGAAGCGAGCCATAAAAACACCCATGTCGAGGGGGCATGGCAGACTGCGGTCGGCCGGGGTCGTCCGTCATGGCTGAGTGCCGATGGAAAAGATCTGAGCGTTGTAGTTTCTGGATTACCACGACGCGAAGACGTCGACGCGAATATAAACGAGCAGCTTATTGTTGAGCTCTATAGTAAGTAGTTGGCCGAGTTTGTAGAG
>JBGSXN010000271.1:0-9846 GCA_041751355.1 Pyrinomonadaceae bacterium | reverse complement strand
TTCAAGATGCAGAATGGCTGACGCATCTTAAATGGGAGTTACGAAGGAATTAAATAGATGTTAAGAAACGGGCTCTTTCGGCTATGCCAATTTAGCGGGTGTTAAGTAAATTTTCCGTGACGAGGTCTTTCGTGTATCGCGTGCCCTTTAGCTCAATGGGCGTCGCCGCAAAGTTCGACCAAATACCAAACTCATTCCGCTTCGACAAAATAACCTCGCCTGGCTTTGCCTCGTGCGGCAAGACTTTCCATGAAGGTTTGACTCGATCGGGGATCGGAGCGAACCAGACGGCGGGATTGGAAGTACGCTTTACTTTCGCATTACACACCGTTACTGAGAGCAACAGAAGAGTGCAAAGGAATTGTAATTTGAGCCTTTTTGTCACGACCTATTCAGCCCCCGGTATAAAAGAAGAGTCCCGCCTAATATCGATAAGAACAGTCCGACCACTCCAGTGAGCAAAGGATAAAGAAGTGGATAGAAAATAGTAGGCCAGTAGCTTAGAACTTGAGACCGAAAACCGAGCGGCTCTGGATGCACAAATACCGCCAACACGGTTCGGTAAACAGGTTCATTGCGGTCGGCATAGCTAAACCACTCTTCCGTTACCGCTCCATCTGGCTGAATGAACAACACGCGGTAACGTAGATCATCTGGATAGTCTTCGCCATCTACGCGCTGGATTATCGCCAGACGCTCCTCCAAATTCTGACGATCCTTCAGATTCAGCAGGGCAACGGAGCCGGTGACGGATGTCGAGCCGTTGTAGACCTTAACATCAACGGACGAGGGCAACGAATAGTCGTGGTCATTAATCGTTGTGCGGATCGGCGATTTGAAATGCGCAGTTTCGTCCTTTGGTAGATTTGCAGTCGGTTCGAGGTTAACCGAAACGACAGCTCGATGACCGTGGAAGTCTGCACTCTTGTAGTCATAATTTTCGCCGGTATTTTGAGACACCTCATATCGATCATAAGCATAATGGCTGAGCCACAGTTCAACGCCCATTAAATATAGCGGATAGGCAGAGAGCAATAACAAAACTAGTCCGATGATAAATGTCTTTTTCATACTGTGTCGTAGCCTTTCAACTCCGCAAGCATCTCGCCCAGCTTCTCCTTAAAATCCGCTCGGTCGAGCACCTCAACGCACGCAATTTTTTGATCAATGACGTCCAAAACAATCAAGCCTGTCTTCGAGTCAATTACAACATTCTCATGCGTTGGCCCGTAGGCTCCATCGGGCTTCGGCAATGTATAGAAGGTTGAACAGTTTGATTGATCGCAATCACAAAGATCCATGATTTCGAGACCACCGACTTGAGCCGCGAGTTCAAACAACCCATCAGCCTCCAATGACCGTTGAATCTCGTCGGAGAATTCAGGCGCTACATTTTCGAGACGGATTTTATTCATCGTTTCGGTTTAACCGCGAGCATCTCGCCCAGCTTCTCCAGCTAATCGCGTTAAATAAGAAGGGATGAAGATAAGTGAATTCTGATTGAATGTAAGCGACCGCGAGCTGCACTGTTGCGATATGCTCTTTCATAGCTTTGGTGACGAAGAATTAACACGTGTAAGGCTTATTCTTATCTGCCATCCTGCCTTTGCGAGTGATGGTTTTGTCCATCTTTAAGTCTTTGAGCTTCCCACCGCGCCGAAGATGTTCTTCAACAACTAGTTTCCAAGTTGCTTCCATCTTGTTTAGGGGCTTTTGTTCTTTCGTATCTTCTTTCATCTAAATCAAATAATAGTCGTCACGATCTCCCTTATACTCCGCTGAAGTTCGCGGTCGTCGGTGATCGGCGAGCAGATGGCAACCTCGGCGGCGTCAATGGGCGAGATGCCTTTGGCGATCATCTGGGCCGCGTAGATGAGCAATCGGGTAGATACGCCTTCCTCCAGCCCGTGGCCGCGAAGGTTGCGCACCTTTTGCCCGATCTTGACTAGGTCTGTTGCGATACCCAGGTCGATTCCACCCTCTTTAGCAACGATCTCGGCTTCGGCGTCAGGTTCGGGATAATCGAATTCAAGCGAGATAAATCTCTGCCGTGTCGATTGCTTGAGATCTTTAAGAATCGACTGGTAACCGGGATTGTACGATACAACAAGCATGAATTCCGGCGGGGCTTCAATAATAGTTCCGCGTTTTTCGATAGGCAGGCGGCGGCGGTCATCCGTGAGCGGATGGATGATGACAACGGTATCTTTCCGAGCCTCGACAACCTCGTCAAGATAACAGATCGCCCCGGCCCGGACGGCGGAAGTTAGCGGACCGTCGTGCCACACAGTTTCGTTCCCTTCGAGCAGGAAACGGCCAACGAGGTCGGTCGATGACAGGTCTTCGTGACATGCAACGGTGATCAGCGGCCGCCCTAAACGGTAAGCCATATACTCGACAAAACGCGTCTTGCCGCAGCCGGTCGGCCCTTTCAGCATCGCCGGTAATCTAGCAGCATAAGCTGCTTCGAAAAGCTCGACCTCTTTTCCGAGCGGCAGATAGTAGGGTTCATCCGCAACGCGATATTTTTCGACCGCAAGTTCCATGAACTTATTTTAACCGTAAAAGGGGAAAGAATGCAGAGGCGAAAAGATATGCGCGAGATAAGACCTGATGAGAGGCATCATGTCCTGAATTTTTTCCAGTCGCCGCGAATGGCCAGTGTGACCCCGGCAGCCTGCAGATTGACAAAAAGCGTAGTACCATCCGGCGAAAAACAGGACCCGGCAAACTCGCTCCGCGGAAAGTCCTTGCTGTTATTTCTGGCAAATTCGGCCATCCGACCATCAGCGGTCAGGATTCGCAGGTGGTTTCGGGATTCCTGGCCGGAATAATCGCTGTCTTCGCAAACAAACAGGAGATCGCTCTTAGGCATCATCGAGATATTGTCCGGCATGTGCAGTATCTCGCGTCCGGGCGACTCGAATGCCAGCCGCAGAATGCCCCTATTGGACCCATTCGGTGAGTAGACCCAGATCTGTCCGCCGCGATTATCGCCGCCGCTGGTGGCCGTAAAATAAGCATTGCCCTTGGCGTCGATATCACAGCCCTCAAGCCGGCTGAATGCTGCTCCGCCCTTTGCTGCGCCCTGCTTGTACACGGCGATCGGGTCGACATCGGCCGATTCAGGGTCGGGTTCGTCGATAGTTATCCAGGACGCCGCGAGAGGAGCCTGGCCCATCTTCTGGCCCTTCCGAGTATCGTAGGCGGGTTGGCCCTCGACGGCCAGCATCTGCAGCGTGCCGCCCTCAACTAATTTTCCTTTTCGCTTTGGAATGAATCGGTAAAAGCCGCTGGGGTTATAATCCTCGGTCAGATAAACAAAGCCCGTCTTCCGGTCGACCGCTACAGCCTCATGAACAAACCTGCCCATTGCCTTAAGCGGCACCGGGATGACTTCGGAATTAGCCGACGCCGGCACCTCGAAGCAATAACCGTGCGGCTTCGGAAAACCACCTGTTTTGCGCCCGTCGGTGCGTGTTCTGACAGTCTTGCCGAGAGTGGTTTCTTCGCAGCTTATCCAGCTTCCCCAGGGCGTCGGACCGCCGGCACAGTTGATCAGCGTTCCCGAGAGGCTGACCCAATCACGGACCACCATGTTGGTGCGTGGATCGATCACCATCGTGGTCGTGCCGCCGCCCGCCATCTCGTCATAATGATTTCGGCTGCCGATACCGGCATTTTCTCTTGGCAGACTAAGATTTGAAACCTCATGGTTTCGAACAATGCGAAGTTCGCGGCCCATCTTAAACGTCCATTGTCCATCGTGCTGTGCGGGCGTCGGACGGCCATCAGACATAATTCCCTTCACGCGACCGATCACCTGATACTCAAATCCAGACGGCAGCGCCAGCATCATCTCGCCCGTGTTTTTTGCGGCTGTCGGGATCAGTTTGCCATAGCCGTATGCCCGCAGCGCACCCAACTCACCATCCGCTCCGAGTCCTATTGCACGCCGTCCGAGCGAGGTGCCGGCAAGCGCAAGCCCACCCGAAAAGCATGCAAGATTAGATATAAATGATCGTCTATCCATCGAATTCCTTTCCCGTTTATCTATATTAATCTAAACCTTTTTGGGCAATTAGTTCAACGATTCCCCGTTATAATGTAAGCTCGATTTAACCTTGATCCGAGAATGATTACTATAATTAACGCCGCGAGTAAAAACGATCTCTCAGCAGCCTCCCGTCTTTTTCGCGAATACGAGGCCTGGCTCGGCCTGGACCTATGCTTTCAGGGATTTGAGGCGGAACTTGCATCTCTGCCGGGCAAATATGCGCTGCCTGACGGGCGGCTTTTTCTCGCATTTTCCAACGGCCGTCTGGCGGGTTGTATAGCGTTGCGAAAACTCGATGAGGGGATATGCGAGATGAAACGGCTTTTCGTACGTGATGGATTTCGAGGGCAGAAGATCGGCATTCGCCTCATCGAAAAACTTATTTCCGCGGCCCGCGAAATCGGCTATTCGAAAATGCGGCTCGATACCTATCCGCCAAAGATGGGAAAAGCCGTAGATCTGTATCGGTCGTACGGCTTCGTCGAGATACCGCCGTATTATGAAAATCCGCACGACGACGTCCTGTATTTGGAACTACGGCTCTAAAGGCTACATTCCGCTGCCAAAACTACTGCCATATGATCCCGGTGGCGGTGGCGTTACATTCAGTTTCTGATCCGTTAGAGGAAAAATCTGTCGATAAGCAAACGCTGTGGCGGCGTAAAGAATTGGTATCACAAAGAGAACGCCTACGCACAGCGCCAATACACCGATCAGGGCGATGAAGACCTGAATGATCACCAGCAAAATCAGGCCGCCAATGTTGCTCCAGGCGGCTCGGGCACTTAGTTTTAGGGCCTCGATCGGGCTGACGTCGTGTTCCGCGAGGATCGGTAGCGCAAAAATGAAAGTAAGGCTCCAAATGACACTTATCACCGCGAACAAAATGGCAAAGATAATATAGGCCGCGGTAAGCCCGGCAAGAAAGGTCGACTCAAAAATATCCGCCTGGTAAAAGTTACCAAAGCCGGAGTTGCCCGTCCCGCCGACCAGGGACGCTATATTCACGCTATAATCGACCACCGTCCAGATAATTCCGGGCAGCCCCTGTATCAACCCAACGACCATAGCGGGGACAAATTTCTCAAACCCCTTAAACATCATTCCAAAGTCGACCGGCTCAAACCGCATTCCCTTTAAGAGGACATAGTAGACACCTACGCCGACAGGGCCCATTAGGAAAAAATTGACACAAGGAATGCACGTGATAAGGATCACCGCTAGCAGCGTGATCCCGAAATACATCCAGTAATTGGGCTTGACCAGGTTCCACCCGTTGCTCACACATTCGCCCGCGTCGATGGCTCCGCTGTAAAACTGGATATTTTTCATATTATGGTCTGCGTAATGGCAGGATCAGATGATTGATATTAGCCTAAAATGCCGGAGCCACAAAAAGAAAATGCCCGTCGGCGTCGAAAAAATTCAAACGCATCTGGGCATGTACTGCGGATTTAGATGACGGCTACGGCATTGATTTTCTTGGGATCTTTTCGTCCATCATTGCCGTCTGATAAACGAACGCCGCCATGATCGTCGATGCCTGCTTCATATCGTCCGCCTGGATGCGGTCATAGTTATCCTGGTTCGAGTGATGTGTTCGCGTGCTGTATTCGATCTCGTCCTGGATAAACTGGAATCCCGGAAGGCCGATCCGGTCAAACGAAAGATGATCGGTTCCGCCGGTGTTCGATATGGTCAGCGTAGTAGCACCAACATCGTGAAACGGCTTGAGCCAAGCTTCGAATATCGGCTTCACCGCGGCATTTCCCTGGAGGTAAACACCACGGATCCGGCCCGTTCCGTTATCCAGATTGTAGTAAGCGGATAATTTGTCATAGGCCGTCGTTTTTACTAGCTCGGGCCTCGGCGCATTGGCCCCGCCGCCGCCACGCATCTCGCCAAACTGTTGTTTCACATACTCACGCGAACCGTTGAGGCCCTGCTCTTCGCCACTCCACAGGGCAACTCGGATCGTACGCCTCGGCTTCAGGCCCGAGGCGATGAGTATTCTTGCGGCTTCCATGGCAACTGCCGATCCGGAAGCATTATCTGTGGCTCCGCCAGCCGAATGCCACGAATCAAGGTGTCCGCCGAGCATGACGATCTCGTCCTTTAACGTCGGGTCGGTCCCAGGAATCTCGGCGACCGTGTTGTAGCCCATCAGATCTTCATCGTGATATTGAGCGTTGATATCGACCGTCATTTTAGGGGTGATACCGTGACCGATCAGCCGAATCAAACGATTATAATCTTCGATCGTCATCGTCATCTGCGGAATCATCCGCGGTTCGGCCGCTTTGTCGTAGGCCCTGAGTCCTGCTCGTGCGGCTAAGGGGGCGGCCCCGTCAGCCGGCATTTGCTGAACGACTGTCGCCCCGCTAACGAAAAGCGTTCCGCCGCTTCCTTTCGAGCTGCTGTCGACGACGACCGCCGCGCCCTCGCTGAGCAGGAAGTTCCAACGCTTCGTATTAAACATCATCGCCTCGCGCTGGGCTGCCCCCGCGTTGGGGCCGCCAGCTTGTGGCGCCGTCGGTGGTGCGGCTTCGGCCATCTTTTGGAGGGCCTCGTCAGATCGGCGGGTTCCCATGCCTTCAAATGCTGCCTTTACCTCACGTGGCTCAGACACTAGCACGATCTTACCGTTGAGTTTGCCCCGAAATTTCTCGAGATCAGCATCGTTCTTAGCGTCAAAATATATTACGTCGGCAGTCACGGCACCTTTAGTCGATGGCGACCAGGCTTTCGGATATGCGATCACGGCCAACGCCTGCGGTTCAACAACCTGAGCGTGAAAGCGCTTGAGCGACCAGCCGCGGCCGAATGGTCCCCACGGCTCGAGCTTTGCGTTCTGCATACCCCATTTAGCCATCGTATCCCGCGTCCATTCATTGGCGCGTTTCATATTTGGCGAATTCGTCAGCCGGCCGCCGATCACATCGGTCAGGTAGCTTAGCGTCTGCATCACTTGCGGACGGTTCATTCCCTCGTCCCGGATCTTATCAATATCGGCCTTCGGTGCGGTATAGACAGCCGCCGAAGCTGCCGACCCTGCAGCTCCGTTCGTTTGCGCGACAGTGAAAGCGGGCAGTAAAAATGCGTAGACCAAAAATACGCCTAATAACTTGCGTCGTATCATTACAGTTCTCCTAAAGCGAATCTATTTTTTATGCGAATTCAACCTATTTTATATCACACCCGCCCAACGCTTGTCAGACAGTTGTCCAAGTGAGAGTAAATGCTGGCGGTACGTTCTTGAAGATCAGCGGGCTTCGACGCGACAAGCCATATTGACTCTTGAGCGACTCTCTCAATTTGATAGCGGGGGGCAGGAAATAACCGTGTGCGTACTGAAAAATGCGGAGTTCGCAGCCTTCGTCCATGAATTTTTGTATCTCGATCAGCACCTGCTCGCTGATCTCCTTTGGCAACGACACAAATGGCAGACAGCAAACGAGATATCGCACTTTCCCGAGGCCCGACTCTTTGTGGATCGAATACGCCTCGGCCGCGTTGCCGCAGATGATGTTCATGTCCCGGTAATTTTTATTGAGCGTTTTGACCAGGTCGCTGTCGAGTTCGAGGCCGAGATAGGAATCTCGCGATGGAATGACGTCGCGAAGAAATTTTGTGATCGCTCCGGTCCCGACACCCAATTCCAGAACAATATTGTGAGGGTCTGGCTCTATCCCGTGCAGCATCGCGGCCGCAAGTTCAGGCGAACTTGGCGCTATAGCTCCGACCTTTAGTGGGTTTTTCAGGAAAGCCTGCAGAAACTGGAGATTTTCTTTCATACGAGGTGATTACGCGCGGACCGCATCGTCCGCACTGCTGTCAGACGTTACATTAGTGTTATCGACAGCCATTCTATAATCACGCTCCTTGTTTTGGCAATACCTTACAGTACCGTCTTTTTTCGTCGTCTTTTCGAGCAGGAACGGCGTGCCAATCGGGCATTGTTCCTGAACGGCTTGTCCCAGTATACGACATCGCACTTGGGATAGTTGGACCGTCCGAACGTTTCCGTCATCTTCCAATACTTTTCACCGTTCTCTTGGCAGCTGCCCTCTTAGCTGGAGGCCTCGTCTTCTTTGTAAACGCTCCCGGCACTTCGGCTTCTATAAGGTTCTTTACCTGGTCCAGCGTTAGAGCTGCTGCTTCCTCCGCTGTCGAGCGTGTGCCATCTGCTTTTTTGGGAAGTGAAATGATCTTTTTGCCGAATTTGATGACAGGGCCCCAGCGGGCGTTCTCCAACGATATTTTTTCACCTTCCCAGCGTTGTATGTAACGATTCGCTTCTTTGCTGACCTTTGCCTCGATAAGATCGTTCATCTCGTCTTGCGTCAGGTTCTCGAGATCAAACCGGCGTGGTACGTTTATGAACAAACCGTCCCATTTTATAAAAGGTCCGAAACGTCCCGTTCCTTTTGTGATCGGTTTGTTGTCATACTCACCCACAGGAGCGTCCGCCACCTGTTTGGCTTTAATAAATTCGATCGCTTTTTCCGCGTCCACCGTCGCAAGGTCGGTCCCGCGCGGTATTGAGACAAATTCATCACCCCATTTTACATACGGTCCGAAACGGCCAATGTTTACGGACAATTCTTTGCCATCATAGCTGCCCATCGCATCCTGCAATTTAAATAGGGCCAGCGCTTCTTCAAACGTTATGGTTTCAATGCTCTGCCCTGGGGGAACCTTTGCAAACCTCGGCTTCTCCTCTTCCGCGGCGCTGCCGATCTGTATGATCGGACCATAGCGCGCCATCCGGGCAACAACCGGTTTGCCGCTTTCGGGGTCGGTGCCAAGTATCCTTTCGCCCTTCACACGCTCTGCATTCTCGATGGTACTGTCGACGTCTTTCTTGAAAGGGCCGTAAAACTTCTCGAGCATGTCGTTCCACTGTAGTTTCCCGTCAGCTACATCGTCGAATTCTTTCTCGATCTTGGCGGTGAAGCCATAATCCATAATGGCGTCAAAATATTGCTTCAGAAAATCCGTCACCACGAGCCCGAGGTCCGTAGGGAACAACTTAGCTTTTTCTGCGCCCGTATTCTCAGATGCTTCTCTTTTACTGATGAGATCATCTTTCAATACCAGTACGCGAAAAGCCCTCAGCGTACCCTCTTTATCTCTCTTTTCTACGTATTCCCTTTTCTGGATCGTAGAAATTGTCGGTGCGTAGGTCGACGGGCGTCCGATGCCGAGCTCTTCTAATTTTTTGACGAGTGATGCCTCGGTATATCTCGGCTGAGCACGGCTGAACCGTTCAGTTGCTCTGAGTTCAGACAGCGGCAATGACTGCCCCACCGTCATCGGCGGCAGGAGGCCTCCGGATGATTCTTCCGCGTCGTCTTCATCTTTATCTTCTTGATAAACCTTTAGAAATCCATCGAATTTCAACACTTCCCCGGAAGCTGTCAATTCTTCTTTGTTTGTGGAGATCTCGATTTTGACCGTGGTTTTCTCCAACTCAGCATCGGCCATCTGCGAAGCCATAGTTCGCTTCCAGATCAGCTCGTATAATCGCTGCCATTCCTCTTCCGGAATTGTTGTGGTACTCGTGTAGGTCGGGCGAATGGCTTCGTGAGCTTCCTGCGCAGATTCGTTCTTATTCTTGAATTTGCGGTACTGCTGATATCTATCACCGTAAAGGCTGCTTACTGTCTGCGTGATATCGGCGAGGGCTGTAGCGCTCAGGCTCACACTATCGGTTCGCATATAGGTGATATGGCCGTTTTCATACAGCTTCTGAGCGATCTGCATCGTTCTGGCCACACCGTAGCCGA
>JBGSXN010000270.1:0-7652 GCA_041751355.1 Pyrinomonadaceae bacterium | reverse complement strand
AGCGTTTGCACCCTTGTCCGGCTCGAGACCGGCATGGGCCGGCAATCCGTGTGCATGAATAGTGTAAACGCTGGTGCCCTTTCTACCGGTTTTCACCCTTCCGTCGGCTGAGGGTTCCATCACCAGGCAAAACTCGGATGTTGCGGCCTCTCGCTCAACTATCTCCCGGCCTGTAAGGCTTCCGACTTCCTCGTCACAGGATAATAAAACTGTTATGGGCCTCGGCGGACAAGTTCCGGTCTCGGCAAAGTATCTCAAGGCCTCGAGAGCGATGATAATATTCGCCTTCATATCAAAGATTCCGCAGCCGTAAAACAGATCACCTTCGATGCGCGTGGGATTGCTCGACTTAGAACCGACCGGGTGAACGGTATCTGTATGGCCTAGCAGCAGGGCAGGTTTTTCGCTTCCCGGAAATGCCCGAATTATCAGGTGTCCCCCATCATCGACGCTGATGCGTTCTATCTCGATATCAACGCCGGTCGTCCTGGCCTTGTCTTCGATCCAATCTGCTACCTGACAGCTTCGGACACTGTCATGCGACGGCGATTCGATCTCGACTAATTCGCGGATCTCGTCGCATATTTGGCTTGTCCGCAAGCTATATCGGTCAAGCAGTTCCGTGGGGGTCATATTTAATTCTTGAAGATCTGTTCGAGGGTTTCACCCATCCGGTAGCCGGCGAGCGCGAGTCGCTGCTCGGACACGCGATAGGCGTTTCTGAGATATTCATTACTCGGTGTTACAAATCGTTTCAGGTCGGAACGAAAGACCTCGGTCGGTGCGAATGAAAAAGTTTCCTTCTGCCATTCATCGTATTTTCCGAGCGTTAATGTGCCGCTCAACGAATCGAAGGGATATCGCTGCATCATCGAGTCCGCAACGGTGCGAATATACGGGACCTCGCCCATTCCTTCGCGATAAGGGATATTTCGGGGAACGATCGAATCCCAATACCAGTGCAGATTCAATTGATCTTCGGGCGGAGTTCCTTCGGGTGAGATCAGGAAGAGATTGCCGCCGAGGTCGCCGGTCGGCTCCAGGTCGGTATGGCGGCCGGAGGTATGTAACGGTTGGTGAAGATCGCCGCCGATATGCAGGAACCACGCCATTGCGATCGCTTTGTCGGCATATGTCACGGCTGGATCACGCATTGCCTTGTCAAATTCGATTAGCTTGACGACGCCCTGACCGCCGGGTTTTTTATCGGTTATATACTCGACGCGGCCATTGACCTGACGCCAAAACGTATCGGAATAATGCCACGTCGATCTGTGATATTTACGGTTGCGCTCGACTACCGATTGATCGCGAACGATATCGGCCCAATAAGGCACGAGGATGAAATAAGCAAGTTGCTTCTCAGCCAGAGTGGTAGGGCCGTACTGTATATAGAAAGCCCCAAGATGCGAATCCTCAGGCGCAGACCGTAGGATCTTGATCACCTTGTCGCGAGTGGCGGGCGACAATCGCTGCCACGCGATATAGCCGGTTATTTTGTGTCCGACATCGTCCCATGCCCATATAGGCGTCGAGAACGCGGTAGAAATCAGTAAAAATATTATTCCGATCGAACGGGCTCTAAACATTTAATCTCCTGAATCTTTTTCCACGATTTTAGCGAATTAGAGGAACAATAGAAAGAAAGGCAAATCTCAAAAAATGGACAAACTTTTTCCTAATGTCATTCATCATACAGCCGGCAAGGTTGTTTTAGCATTTTATATAAGATAACAAGGGGGACAGTCGGAATCTTAATGATGACGACTAAAAAAGAAAATGCAGGCAGTTTTGGAACAAAATCGCATCGCGGAACGTGTATTAGAAAGGACCGATGGTTCTTTTGGAAAAAAGATAGGTGTTATTGGAAAATTATTCGGTTGCTGGCATAAAATACTAACCCGGCCATTCACGAATAAAGCGGGTTCATACCGTGCCTGCCTCGATTGCGGAGCACGAACGGAATTTGACATAAAAAGTTTTAGGACATTGGGGACGTTTTATTATCCCCCTTCGGTAGCGTTCGACCGTAACAGAACGAATTCATAAATACCCTTCATATATACCTACCAATTAAACCTACCGAGTGCGGTTTTCCAAAAAGCCGCACTCTTTCACTTTTAAATCCGCCTCTTTCGTCAGGATTCTTAAAGATCATTTGTTTGGACACGAAAAATCGAGTACATTTGCACGAATCAGGAGGCTGTAAATGAAAAAGGCGGTATTGATCATTGGTGTCATCATTGTTCTGCTGGCGGCCTTAATGGCGGTGATCGCTATCCAGCCGGAGGATTACTCAGTCACGCGATCGACTCAGGTCGCCGCTTCACCTCAGGACGTCCACCCGCATATCAACGATTTTCGAAAATGGGAAGCATGGTCTCCATGGGCAAAGCTTGATCCGGAGATGAACACCACGATCACAGGTCCTGCCAGCGGGGTCGGAGCACATTACGAGTGGCAGGGAAACAACGATGTAGGCAAAGGTAATATGACGATCATCGAGAGCCGTCCCGGCGAGAACGTCAAGATCGACCTTCAGTTTACCGAGCCATTCACCGCCGCAAGTATCACAGAATTCAATCTTCAGCCGGCGGACGACGGAACGAACGTTACCTGGACGACCTCGGGGAAAAATGGATTTCTGGCCAAGGCGATGTGCCTGGTTATCGATATGGACACGATGATGGGTCCCGACTTTGAGCGAGGCCTTAACCAGCTAAAATCGACGGTAGAATCCGGGCAGTGAGCATTGAGGTTAAGTTATGGAGAATGACAATGGGGTAAAGACGTCTGCAGCCAGGGTCTGGGGCGGACGCATAGCCACCCTTATCCCTACGTTTATGCTGCTAATGAGCGCGGCAATGAAATTTATTCAGCCCACGGGGTCTGATGAGGGCCTGGCACACCTGGGGTGGACGGCCGATAAGATGTACGCCATCGGAATACTGGAGATCGCCGTCGCCATAATCTACTTGATACCTCGCACGGCCGTTGTCGGGGCTATTCTTGTGACGGGCTATCTGGGCGGAGCAATAGCCACCCACGTTCGTGTGGGCGATCCGTTCATAATCCCCGCTGCTCTCGCGGTTCTGGCCTGGCTGGGCGTCTATTTGCGCGAGCCACGGCTGAAGCTTCTTATTCCGTTTCGCAAATGATCATTCTTTAGAAGGAGTTTCTATGTCAAAATACGCTGACGTTTACCTTTTACCGATACCGGAAGAAAATTTGCCGGCCTATAAGAAAATGGCGACAATTGCCGGAAAGCTCTTTATTAAACACGGTGCACTTAAGTACCGCGAATATGTAGCATCCGACCTGGAGGTCGAAGAAGTGGTCCCGTTCCCGAAGCGTATCAAACTGAAGCCGGGCGAAACTCTCGTATACGCTGCGGTTGAATTCAAGTCGGAATCCCATCGAAATAAAGCAATGAAAGCGATCATGAAGGACCCGGACCTGCAGGCCATGATGCCCGAAAGCCCGCCTTTCGATTACAAGCGCATGGTTTATGGTGGGTTTAAGATACTTGTCGATCTATAAGAGACAGCAAAAACGGTATATCGATCGGTTCTAAGGTCGCGAGGCCCGTTTACCATCCCCCATTCCGGCAGCAGGCCGGAGTATTGTGTATTAATACCTTTACGCGAAATGTCGGAACCCCCCGAACCGAAAATCGAAGTACAGATCCCGGACGAACCCGCGCAGCCGGCTGCTCAATCTCGTTATGATCGTTCGATAGTCGAGGGCCCGCTTGGTCGGGCTGTTTGGAAAATTGCGTGGCCGACAATGCTTACGAACATTTTCGGCGGCCTGCAGGGCTTGGTCGATCATGTAATGGTCGGCAACCTGGTTGGTTACAAGGCTAATGCCGCTATTGGTGTCAGCTGGCAGATATTTCTCGTAGTAATCGTTTTTATCTCGTCCATCTTTACCGGCATGAGCGTACTGGTAGCCCGATTTGCCGGTGCCCACGACGAAAAAAAGGTAAACCGGACGGTTTATCAGGCTTTTTTAACGGCCGCATTTATCGCGGTCGTGATCATGGCCCCGCTCGGTTATTTCACCTCGCCGTACCTGCTTGACCTGGTCAATGCCGACGCCGGCGTAAAGGCCGAGGCACTTCCTTTTCTACGCATTACTTTCGCGTTCAGCCTTGGTCTAATGATCTTTTTCATGACCAGCGGGGCGTTGAGATCCGCGGGCGACGCGCGAACGCCCATGGTGCTCGGGATCGTTATGACTGTTTTGAATGTCATTCTCAACGTGATCTTGATCCGTGGTTTAGGGGCAATTCCCGCCTTTGGTACGGCCGGGGCCGCGATCGGCACCAGCATCGCCACCGGGCTCGTCGGAGCCTATGCGATCTACATGATGTGGAGCGGCCGATGGGTTGTCGGCTTTCCGCGCGGACAGGGTTGGGGGCCCGACTGGAAGATCATTCGAGCACTTTTTAAATTTGGCCTGCCGGCTGGCTTTCAGGGTATCGCGATGAACGTTGGCGGCGTTCTGATGCTTGCATTCATCGGTTCGCTGGCCCAAAGTGCGGCGGCCCAAGCGGCATTTGCGGTGTCGTACACCCAGCTATTTTCACTAGTAACATGGACCGCTGTAGGGCTAATGGGAGCAGCCGCGGCCGTCGCGGGCCAAAACATAGGTGCAGGGCATCCGGACAGGGCAAATGCCGCCGTAAACACCGCAGCCCGATTCGGCCTGGCAGGTTCGGCATTTATCGGAATTTTCTTCTTTTTCTTTCCTCGACAACTACTGGGAATTTTTGGGATGACCGATCCCGATGCTGTAACGATCGGCGTGGAATTGCTTAGGGTGCTAAGCGTATCCGGTCTTTTCATTGCAGTCGCTCTGACGTATACGGGCGGTTTGCAGGGCACGGGTGACACCAAGAGCCCATTGTATATTTCTATAATTTCACAGGTGATCATCCCACTCGGTATATGTTTCGGCATTAGCGAATTTGGCTCTCTCGAACCCATCCACATATGGCTTGCGATCCTCGCCGGCCACATCGCCCGCTGCACCCTCAGCGTGATCCGCTTTCGTCAGGGAAAATGGCGAAATATAGCCATCGACATCGAATCCACCCAAGCATAAAAGCCGCCGATATCACGGCTTCTGGATCTGTAACTGATCGAGCAGGCGTTTAAGTTCATCGAGTTTTTGGCCTGCCTCGCCCAATTTTCCTTCCGACGTCAGTCTTTGGTACTCGGTAAATGTCTGGCCCGCGCGTTTTATCAATTCAGCCGTTTCCGGTACGACGGGTGCCGCAGGCGGCTGGGATCCGTCCGATGGCGGCGAAACCGCGGCTGGCTCAGAAGCCTTTTGCGGCTGGCCGATCAGTTGATTAAGTGCTGTCTCAAAATCAGAAGCAAACGTTAGACGTTCTTGTGTGGCAAGGACAACCAGGCGCAACTCAGGCATCGGACTGCGCAGCGCCTGCAGATATATCGGCTCGACGAACAAAAGTCCGGTGCCGATCGGCATTATTATCAGGTTGCCTCGTTTAACCTTGGACCCCTGTTGATTCCAGAGTGTGATCTGTCCCGCGATCTGGGCGTCCTGATCAATACGGGCCTCAATCTGAAGAGGTCCGTCAATTACCCGTGACGGCGGGAACTGATAGACCAGTAGCTGGCCATACGCGTCACCATCTGACCGCCCAGCCATCCAGGCGATCATATTGTTTCGATTGCCCGGCGTAAACGGCAGGATCTGGGCAAATTCAGTTTCGAGATCTTCACCCGGAAGCGGCATAAGGACCTGATACGGATCTAATGTCTGTGACTGGCTGGTGCCGGTCTCGCCCGCTGCCGCGTCACGGGCAACGCTCCATACGTCTTCACGGCCAAAGAACATTTTCGCATTTGTCGTGTGATATAGCCCAAACACATCGCCCTGCGCCCGGATCATGATCTCAGGATAACGAACATGCTCGCGCAGGCCGGCAGGCATTTCATCGGCAGATTTGAAGAGCTCTGGAAATGCACCTCGATAGGCGGAAATTATGGGATCTACGTCGTCGAAGACATAATAGCTGACCGCTCCGGTATATGCATCGATCGTGACTTTGACGCTGTTGCGAAGGTAATTCACACTGCGGCCCGCCACATTATAGCTCCGCGAATACGGATAACGGTTAGACCGTGTATAAGCGTCGACCATCCAGAAGAGCTTGCCATCCGAATTGATGATCATATAGGGATCGTCATCGAAAAAGAGGAATGGCGCGATTCGAGCGATACGGTCCGATATCTTTCGGTGCATCATTACACGGCTCTCACTGGTCACATCGTCCGAGAAGGGCAGCTTTGCCATATCTCCGGTCGCCCAGGCTATACATAGACGCCGAATTCCGCTACCGATGGGAAAGCCTCCGTCGCCCTCGTAACTCGTATAGTTGATCTCGTCGCCCTGGGGATAATCAAATTCCGGCTGACGCGTTTTTACATATACATCGGTCACGGTCCGCTCGCCAAAATAGATCTCCGGCCGCGTTACCGTTACGTCGCTGGTGAATTCCATCGGCATATTTGAGATCAGAAAGCGCGGCCGCCCTTCGCTTGTGAACTCATTGACAGTATTCATCGTCACGCCGTATCCGTGGGTATAAACAAGGCGTTCATTGATCCAGTTCCGCGACTGTTCGGGTAGTTTGTTGATGTCGAGTTCGCGCGGGGCTATCATCACCTGGCGCATTTCGCCGTTAATGCGATAGCGGTCGACGTCGACATCCGGGAAATCATAATAGGTCCTGATCTCCTGGACCTGTCGAAGTGTGTCCTGCAGAGCCTGCCAATCCCAAAGGCGAATATTTTTGAGCGTATCGCGGTTAGCAGCAAGATCGAGAGCAGCGGGTGAAATATCGGCTGGATATTCACGCAGTTCGACATTCTCTAGATTAAAACCCGCCCTGGTTCCGGCGATATTGTGTTCGATGTAAGGCGTTTCCCGCCCCAACTCATTTGGTTTGACGATAAAGCTTTGAACATACGCAGGTACCAACATTCCCGCGATGACGTAGACGATAACAGGAAGCCCCACCGCCACCGCTATCAACCGGCCGCCTTTCTTAATAAATGCGTTGAAAAACAGGATGGCCCCCGAGATAATAAGTGATCCCGCGACGATTGCAAGGGCAGGTATAAGGTAATTATCCTCGGTATAAGTTACGCCACTGAACGGCACATGGTCGGTCCAGAGATACCCATATCTCGATAACAATGTTCGCCAGGCTGCAATGATGAAAAGGATACCCATGGCCGCGGACACTGCGGTAAATGAGGTCTTACTTATGCCCTCCATCCGGGCCACTTTGGCGGATTTAACGGACGCCTGTTCAGGTATGGTCGCGAGGATCGCATGGCCAATCGCCGCGGCGAGCATCACGACAGCAAGGCCCGTAAGCCATGAGGCTATCTGGCTGTACACCGGCAAACTGAACAGATAGAACCCGAGTGGATTGCCAAAAATCGGGTCGACCGCGGGTGTCGGCGGCTGATGCATATAAAGCATCCACATTTGCCAATCATTGCTGAGTCCCAGCCCGAAACTTATGCCAAAGACGATTGCGACGCCCCAAGCCAATGGCCGCAAAAAGCGGGAAAATTCAAAATTGACCGGCTGATTATTGACCATCA
>JBGSXN010000269.1:0-35477 GCA_041751355.1 Pyrinomonadaceae bacterium | reverse complement strand
TATTGCTGCCCGAAATTGGAATGATTTCGTCAACACCTGAGGATGTGGTAGCCGCATTGATATTCAGGGGCTGTGAGACCGCGGAGGTTCCCGAACCAACCAAATTAAAGCTCGAGTCCTTGAATAAGAAGGTGATCTGGTCCGTTCTCACATTCGGTGCCGTGTTGTAAGTGTTTAGGGTGATATTATTTCCGGCAAGGATGGGAGGAACGAGATCTCGGCTCGTATCGCCATCATTAGGCAATCCGAGCAATGCCGTGATTCGATTATCGGGAAGTACAACCGAGTTTTTAAGAGGATAGCCGAATCCCGCGTTGTAAGTATCACGCCCGACGAGGTTCAAGCCGATACGCACATTTTTGGCGAGGCCGACCTGCTGGCTGACAACTGACCTGCTTTGCATGGCTACGCTTAAAACGCTCCAAATGGAGCCGGTTACAACCAGAAAAATGATCATTGCAACAAGAAGCTCTAACAAAGAAAACCCTTGTTCCCGGATCCTATTTCTTTGAACTGGAGATGTGATTAAAGAATGATGCATAGTCAATCATTAATTCGTAACCGCATAGTCGGTGAGGACCGTTCTAAGGTTTTCCTGACGCTGGATAGCTCCAACGTTGTATATGATCGTGACATCGACCGATCTCATCCTTATAGCAAAGACTCCAGCAGGATTGCACTGCGGCGACGGCCGGTCGGGATCGCATATATCCGTAATCACGATCCGCCGTTGAACTCCGTCGATTTGAGGACCATTATCATCGGCGGTGCCGATGACTTGATCCAATCCTGCGTTTTGGTAAACGGGCTGAAATCCATTTACGAAAATGCCCTGATTTACACCGGAATAATCGGGATTGGTACCGATGTTTCCTATCGCATCCCAACCAAGCCGCTCGGGGTCAGTTTCCTTTACGGACATGATAGACTCCATTGTTGAGGTGGCTATTTGTTTGGCCCTTAGCTGCTGTTCGTGGCCACGTGCCTGCAGAACCGAACCGGAGATACCGGACAAAAGAGCCAGTACCCCGACCAGCAAAATGACTATCGCGATCATTACATCGATGTACGAAAAACCATGTTCCGCCTTTGCCATATACATCAACCTTCTCTACTGATATGGGACAAATGTCGTACCGTTATGTCGCCAGTACCTGATAGCACCGCTCCCACCAAAAACTGTTACGGCTCTGACCTCTTTCAGATTGCGAGGCGTCAGGCTGCCCGGAGTTACTGGAGGCCAAAAGTAAATATTTCCATTTATCGGAACATTGATGTTATTCACCATCGATCCGTCACTTCTGAAACGTCCGACCCAGACAGAGTGGCCGATTGTCGTTGTGGATCCGATCGTATGGCCCACGGAATCTACGGAAAAGGAAATATCCGTATAATTAGGAGGGATAGGTTTGGTCACCGATTGAGGGATCACATCATAGCGAACCTCGTTGGTCGGTTCTAAAGGAATCTTCTTGAGCAAAGTGTCAGGACCTGAGCCGTTTTCATCAATTAGTAGCACTGCATTGTCAGTCAGATCGATCTCTAAACGGACCGTCCGTCTTCGCGTTAAGGCCAATTGATTGGCCTCCCGCATAAGGTCCATTACTTTTAAGGCCTGATCCTCGGATTTGTATAGCTTTTTGAAATTAACAATGTACGGCAGAGAGATCGCCGATAACAAGGCGATTATGCCCAGTACAACCAAGAGTTCTACGATCGAGAATCCTAGTGCGTTTTTTTTCAAGGCCCGATGATTATTCATACTACTCACTGACTTCCAAAGCTGATTTTTCTGGACGCCACAGATGTGGGTAAGGAAACCCGATTATAGGAAAGATGGAATGCACAAGGAATTCCAAACTTATTGTACAGTGTTGTACACACGGAATCAACGTTTCATTTGAAACGTAAATTCGATAAAATCGCGATGAGGACAAAACCGATACGCCGATGAAGGGAAACCAAGATAATCTGAAGACCGCTTTTTCAGCAGATTGGCTGTTGCGTGGTTCACTGGTCCGCCTCGGCGATATACTTGATCGTTTAACCGGAAGGAAGGGTGACACAGCCAACAGCCTCGCAACTAGTCAGTTGATCGAAAGACTAAAGCGGCTGTTGGATTCGGAAGTACGGCAGATTGCTGAGAAAGGCAAAGTCGTTCCGCACAATATCACGCTGAAGGTTCAGTGGGATAAATTCTCCACTGGCGAGGAAGATACTGATTCTCTCGACCGGCTTCAAGACGAACTATTAGCCGCAGCAGCAGATCATATAAACGATTCGCTTTATTATACGTTCGCTCCGCTCGAACTGAGGGTAACCCCCGATTATTTCATTGAAGGCATCAAACTTTCAGCCAGCTTCGATAAGTTTGGTGAGAACGATAAGGATACTGAGATGAATGTTACGGTGCCTAATATTAAGATCAACCAAGAGGAGCTGGAGGAAAGACAAGCGGCGAGCCAGAACGCAATGACTTTAAAGGCCGTGATTGAGCCAAAAACGGAGAATAAGCAAAAGCGATTGAAGGTGCCAGGTGACGGCAGGGTCAGCATTGGTCGAACCGGTGGAAATCATCTTGTCATTGATGACAACAGCATTTCCAAGATCCACGCTTCCCTTTCTATCGGTTCAGACGGTCAAATTTCCGTGGCTGATACAGGATCGACGAACGGAACTTTCATAAATGGCCAGCGTATGTCGTATGGCAAAGCCGCCAAACTCGGTGCATCCGATATCGTTAAGCTGGGCTCGGTTGAGGTATCTTTCGAGATTGAAACAGAAAATGCTGCCCCAGTTCCGGAAGAACAATCAGATGACAACATAACCTCTATCGGAGAATTCGTATTTACAACCAAAGATATTTCCGCTGCTATCGACCCGGACAAATCTCCAACGACGGCGGGAGCTGCAGCCGAGAACCAAGATTCTGACGCAACTTGATGATGTCTTTATTTCTCCTGCTTATCGATCTGGGAAAATGGTCACCCGAAAATATTTTCGGCGGCCAGGTTCTGGAAAGAACACCCGCGGGTCTTAGCATTCTTTATATAATTGGCCTCGGAATCCTCGTCGGCTTTCTGATTATTTCCTTCGTCGATCATTTTCGTCGGCCGAAATTCGTTTTCGAGAAGAATCTGCCACGCCAAGTTCGGCGTAAGATGACGCAAACGCTGGCGAATCGAAGCCTTCGGTTTTGGCAGGGCTTCTTTGTGCTCGTTGCAATAGCTGTTTTTGGCACACAGGTTTATTGGACCTACTTCGCTGACGAATCGAATGAACAATTTCAGGCACTTAACTATAAGGATCTTCGAAATCGTAGGGCGTCAGCCAGCACGCTCCGAGGCTGGATGCTGGACCGCTCGGGCAATCTCGCAAGTGCCCTCGCCTATTACAAGGTCGATAGCAATGGGGATGTCGTCCGAGGTTTTGCTCTTGAGAAAGAGATGGCCCATCTGCTCGGTACAGAACGAGGCACTCCAGGACTTGAGCGAACTCTTTATCGCCGGCCGTCGAACGCCATGCCAGAGGCATGGGAAGTGCTGACTCGAATAAAACGGCCTCAAGAGGAACAGCGAGATGTCAGAGTTACTCTTGATCGCGACCTGCAGGCATACATCGCTAACCAATTGGACGGAAAAACCGGGGCCATTGTTGTACTTGACCCCCAGAATGGGGATGTTCTCGCGATGTATTCTAATCCGTCCTTTAGTTTGAGCGATGCGCAGGGACTTGAGGAATATTTAAGGCTGGAAGGCAACAAGCGTGACAAACCTTTACTTAACCGGGCTACACGCGAATTCTACGTCCCCGGCTCCATCTTTAAGACATTTACACTCATATCGGCGTTTCGGGCAGGAAAACAGAATGCCGTTTTTTCGAGCTATGCCGGCGGATTTAAACCTACGGCAGGATCTCGACCGATCGTCGATTCCTCACAACAACTGGGATCCGATGGTTCTGTAGGAGGCTCATGCGCGGGCGGCTGTCAGCCTAAAAATATTACCGAGGCTTACAAGGTCTCGAGCAACCAATACTTTGCCCAGTTGGCTATCGAGCTTGGCCGCGAGAGGTTCCGGGAAACTGCCAATCTACTGGGTATAGCAGCTGTCGACCAACCGGCTGACGCCTTGGTGCAAAAGTTTTTCCCGGCCGTCTGGAATACCAGCACCTCTGCAATTGCGAATTCCATTGCACCACAACAATCGGCGCTCGTAACTGGCAAGGATATTTCGCTTTACGATTTGGGCATCGAAGGGATCGGCCAGGGTTACTCAGGCCAGATGACGCCGTTTCAGATGGCGCTAATGGCCGCAGCGGCCGGCAACCTGGAAGGCAAACTAATGAAGCCAAGGATCGAAGCTGATCATCCGCCGCAAGCCTTTTCGCAAGTTCTTTCGCCTCAGCAGGCGGCAGCGGTCAGAAATATTATGTCGACCGTTACCGAAGAACCAGGCGGCACCGGGACGGTGATCTCGGCCAAGTTGGCGAATACAGGAATCAAGACCGGTGGCAAAACGGGAACGGCGGAAAAACTGGCCCCCGAGTATGACGCCCAAGGCAATTTGAAAACCATCACAAGACAGCGCAAAAACGCTGCCGGGGAGTTGGAAGAATACAAGGTTCCGTCAATGTACAAGAGGGTGGACAGTTGGTTCATAGCAATAGCCCCGATCGAGCGTCCGCAACTTGCCATATCGGTTGTAGTGGAAGGCGGCGGCTATGGGTCAAGGACCGCGGCCCCAATTGCGGCAAATGTAATTTTGAAGGCTCGTGATCTTGGGCTCCTTGGTGATAAGTATCGGCCAAAAGCACCGGCGCCGACCGCGGCTCCAGCCCGGAAACGTCGATAATTTAGTGACGTGAAGAATCGAACATCATCACACGTATTTATTCTGGTCCTGATAGTCGGAGTCACGGCGATCGGCCATTATGCCGTTTACTATGGTGCTTTGATCCGCGGCTACGAGGCCTCTCCGATAACCGCCTGGCGAAATCTCCTCCTGCTAACGATTTTGGCCGGATTGCCTATTCTTCTAAAGAGATTTGTTGGATTTGAGGGTAATTGGACCCTCTTCACTTCCGCAGTCTTATTATTTTCGATCGGCCTGACGGTCCAATATCGATTATTTAGTGATGCCGAGTACACCTCGCGTCAGGATAAAGCCAGCGCGAGGCAAGAAAAGATCAAGGTAATGCAGCGGCATTATATTCAGGAAAATTATTCCGCGGAAAAAAAACAGATAATGGGCTTACCGGCCACGCCGCCTTCGCCTGTCGACCTCTCAGCCGAAACTCCGCGTCCGGCTCCTGAGACTCTCTCGGATGTTTTCTTGTCGGGAAAAACGTTTAATCCGCTCTTAGGGATAATCGGGCTGGTGGCCGCTCTCGTTCTGCTGCGGCGCCAAGAGGTTCTCGAATTGCTTCAAAAGAACGGCTTTTTGATCGTGGTGCTTACGCTCGGCCCGCTGCTGATCGCGGCAATATGGTCACGCGGCGGTAAGTTTGCCGGGAATCTGACGCCCTGGGAATTGGCCAAGATACCGTTTCTCATTGGTTTTGCCGCGGTACTAGCGATCCTGTATAAGAATCTCGCGCGAACATATTGGGGAATCCCCAGGGCAAAGGATGCACTGCCGTTGGTGTTCATGGGCATTCTTCCGTTTCTCCCATTCTTCGTACTGAAAGATTTCGGCCAGATGATGGTATTTAGCGCGGTTTATGCCACGCTTTATGTTGTGGCGGTCCGACGATTCCTGCAGCGGTTCGTGCTGATCGGCGGTGTTTTGTTCTTTGTTGCGATATTGGTAGTTGGGGCCTTGCCCGTTGGAACGCAAGAGAAAATACCACTTCTTCCTACATTGGCCTCGCCGGTAAAGCTCATTCTTCCGGATCGGATTCAGCAGAGGTTTCATCTGTGGCTTGATGGGTTTAATCCACCGTCACCCGACACCTCATGGTGGAAGAGCGATTACGATTCATATTATAAAAAGCTCGTCGAACAAAATCCGAATCTTCCGCAAATGCTTTCGGAGGATCCTGATCTGCAGAGAACGATCAACATTGATGCATGGTTCGATATTTTGGCATTTCAGCCGGCCCAGGCCACATTCGGAATAGCCTCGGGTGGTACGACGGGCCGAGGGCTTGGCCTCGGTTACCCTGAACTTATCCCGGTTGCTGATTCAGATTACATCTTCGCCGCTTTAGCGGAAGAACTTGGACTTTTCGGAGGTTTGTTGGTAATCTTTGCCCTGATCGTTTTTGTCAGTGCGGGCGTTGCGGCAGCAAGGCAGGCACGCGACATTTTCAGCAAGCTATGTGCCATAGGCCTATCGGCATTTATCGGCTTTCAGGCACTTGTCAATATCGGCGGCATTACCCGGGCTCTACCTATGACGGGGATCACGCTGCCTTTCGTTAGCCATGGCGGTTTCAGCCTTATCACAAGCTTTATTATGTTAGGGATGCTGATGGCTATTTCACATAGAAATAGCGTCGACATCAAAAGGGATCAGGTTACAGCTAATCCGCGGATAGCTGGTGTATAAACCTATTTTGAGGAGTTGGTGGAGTCAATTATGCAAAGCACACTGAGCATTTCCTCTGGTGCGATCAGTGATCGGGGCCTTAGTGAAAAACGCCCGGAAAACGAAGATGCCTACCTCGAGATGGGCCAATGCGGTATCTATGCCGTGGCTGATGGTGTAGGCGGTGCCCAGGCAGGTGAGGTGGCTTCGCAGATGGCCATGGAGATACTCGGAGAGGCATTCAATAATATGGCTCCCGCTTCAGATGCCGAGACCGTCATGCGAACGGCGATCGAGCGGGCCAATTCAGCGATCCACCAGATGGCCCAGGACCTCCCGCAGCTTGCATCGATGGCGACAACAGTAGTGGCCCTGCATATCGACGGCAATATCGCTACTATCGGACATGTTGGTGACTCCAGATTATATCGCGTTGACCGGAACGGTAATTTCTATCGCGAAACCGAAGATCATTCAATGGTCGCCGAAGAAGTGCGGGCCGGGCGGATGACAGAAGAACAGGCCGACAATCACCCCAGCCGCAATATTATCAGCCGAGCACTCGGAGCGGAGCCGACTGTTGACGTTGACCTGAAAACTATCATGATCGATGGCGGAACGGTTTTTTTGATCTGTTCTGACGGTATAACGCGTCATGTATCTGACCAGGAGATAAAGGGGGTCTTAACATTTGGCGGATCGCCGCGCGATATATGCGAGTATCTAAAAGACCTCTGCTATCATCGCGGTGCCGAAGATAACCTGACCGCTGTAGTAGTCAAAACCACCTCCTTTCACTCGGAGCCAGGAAATGAGTTAGAAACAGCAGAGCTGCCAGAGGAACAGATCGAAAGTGGAATTGATGAGCCAACCCTCGCGGCTGCCAGACCTTTAGCGGTCGAGCCCAATCCTTTCGAACCTGAGGAAGATGACTTGTTGGAACTGGAAACGTCGACCGAGCGATCTTTCGTTCACCCTGACGAACCACCCCCGATTGTCCCGAGGTTTGATGGCGATGACGCCAATACCCAGGTCGCTTCGGAGCAGGACTTTCCTGCTGAGCCGGAGTTCACAATTGAACCCGCTCGCGAGGCAGTTGAAAAGACGGAAACAGATTTTCAGGGATCCAGAGCCTCTGATTTCACGATGTTTGGCGAGTCGGGAACCGAAGCTTCCGAACGGGGGAAAAGTATGGCATCCAGGGCTCTTTCCGCCATTGGACTACTTCTTTTGGGCGCCCTGATCGGGATTGGCGTTTTTTATTTTGCAATGTCGCCTACGCCTGTAGATACCGATGGGCCGCGACTTTCGGAAATGCGGGCGGCCAACATCCCTCTTAGTGCGTTCGAGGAAAACCGCAGAAATGTCGACCAAGACCCTGCAAATTATATAGCCAGATTCGGCGGAGACCCTCAGGACGCCGAAGACTATTACCTTCTTGGGCGGGCTCAACTTTTAACGGGTGATTATGCCAATGCGAAAACATCCTTAACCGAGGCTCGCAACCGGCTTGTGCAGGCCGATCCTACAAATGCCTCCGTATTAGCATCGGATATTGCGATTGCAATGGTTGTCATAAATTCAACGACTGCTCAAACGATGCTCAGAAACGAACTGCAGACTGCCGATCCGGCCGGGGCATCATCACCGGTCAATTCCAATACTAGTCCCTAGACCAAGTTTAAAGATCCCTGTCGTTTAGCCTCGAACAATACTATTGCCGCAGCCACCGAGAGATTCAGACTCTCGACTGAATTTTTCATCGGTATTGCGATAGATCCGCCAATCAACTCCAATTCGGTTTCCGAGAGCCCGTGGGCCTCTGACCCGAAAACAAGTAAATGTGGCTCTTGCCAATCCACATCCAGGTAGTCTGCGGCGGCCGAAGCATCAAGTGCAAGACACCCAATGCCCCCTGATTTCGCCTGCCCGATCAGACTCTCCAGATCGGCATTCTCCATGATCCTAACCCGAAAGGCAGCTCCCATCGAGGCCCTTAGGGCTTTAGGTGAAAACACATCCGCCGAATTCGTCGAAATAAATACGCCCCCCGCACCGGCCGCCTCAACCGTTCTTAGGATCGCTCCTAGATTCGAAGGGTTATTTATCTCTTTGAGAAAAAGAAACAGAGGGAGTGCTGCTTCGTCGGTCCAGAAATTCTCGATTGGCAGGACAGGGCGTTCAGCAAGCAAAATTATACCCTGTGGATTTTCAGTCGCGGCGATCGAAACGAATATAGAAGACGGGAGTTCCGCAACGCCAATTCCCTTTTCGAGTATCGACGTAACGAGTTCGTCATCCCCAAAATCCTCCGAAATAAAACACTCTTCGATAGAAATATCGGATCGCAAAGCCTCGACCGAGAGCCGTCGGCCTTCGATAAAGATCAGGCCGCCTTCTTTGCCGTCACGAACCTTTCTCGCAAGAATAAGCCGGCGATTCTCCCGGCTCGTTATCCTATTAATTTCTAACATTAGGCTCAATTTAATCACGTCTGACGAGGTTTTGAAAAAGCCTCTAATATCGCTACACTTAGGCGATATGAAGCCGGAATCAAAAACCGAGAACAAGATCGATATTCTGCGCAAACGGTCTAAGGTGGCCGAGGCAGGCGGCGGCACAGCCCGAGTCGAAAAGCAAAAAGCATCCGGAAAGCTGACCGCCCGCGAACGCATTGATTTTTTCCTGGACGAGGGCAGTTTCGAGGAATTTGACAAGTTTGTCGTCCATCGTTCAACTGATTTTGGGATCAACGAGAATAAATTCCCCGGTGACGGTGTCGTAACGGGGCACGGCCTCGTCGACGGCCGTCCAGTCTTTATTTTTGCACAGGATTTCACCGTTTTTGGCGGCTCGTTATCGGAAACACACGCATTAAAGATCTGCAAGATCATGGATATGGCGATGAAAATCGGTGCTCCGGTAGTTGGCCTGAATGATTCCGGTGGCGCCCGCATCCAGGAGGGCGTCGTATCGCTTGCCGGTTATGCTGACATATTTCTCCGAAATACACTGGCTAGCGGAGTTGTTCCGCAGATCAGCTGCATTCTTGGCCCATGTGCCGGCGGTGCTGTTTACTCGCCGGCGATCACTGATTTTAACGTGATGGTCAAAGACAACTCGTATATGTTCATCACCGGCCCTGACGTGATCAAAACAGTTACTCACGAGGATGTGACCAAGAATGATCTTGGCGGGGCCATGACGCACAATACCAAATCTGGCGTGGCACATTTTGCAGCCGATTCGGATGAGCACGCGTTGAGAATAACCCGTGAATTGCTTTCGTTTATCCCGTCGAACAATATGGACGACCCGCCCTTTCTTGCCACGGATGATCCTCATGACCGTGCCGATGAATCGCTCAATTCCATGGTCCCCGAGGCAGCCACGCAGCCGTATGATATTCGGGACATTATCCATAATGTCGTCGACAATAATTACTTTTTTGAGATCCAGGAGCATTATGCTCCCAATATCGTGATTGGTTTCAGCAGGCTCGGAGGCCAATCAGTCGGAATTGTTGCTAATCAGCCGGCGTTTCTAGCAGGGGTATTGGATATCGACGCATCAGTTAAAGCGGCTCGATTCGTGCGTTTTTGCGATTGTTTCAACATACCGCTCATAACTTTTGAGGATGTTCCGGGCTTTCTGCCCGGCGTCAAACAGGAACATCTCGGTATAATTCGTCACGGGGCAAAACTTTTGTATGCTTTTGCCGAGGCCACCGTGCCAAAGATAACCGTCATTACTCGCAAGGCATACGGCGGTGCATATTGCGTTATGGCGTCAAAGCACATTCGGACCGACATCAACTTTGCCTACCCAACCGCGGAGATAGCCGTAATGGGTGCCGAGGGCGCTGTCGGAGTTCTCTTTCGACGCGAAATAGCCGAAAACGATGCCGAATACCGATCTTCTAAAGTTGCCGAATTTCAGGAGAAGTTTGCGAATCCGTATGTCGCCGCAGAGCGCGGGTATGTCGACGAAGTTATCGAACCAAAGTACACGCGGTCCAAACTTATCCGGGCCCTATCGCTATTAAAGAATAAACGTGACACGAACCCGCCAAAGAAGCACGGCAATATACCATTATAATGTCGGTTTATAACATTAAGTTTCTCTTGTAAGTCGTAGATTCGATATCGGTTATTCTGCTACTTAAAGTACTACGTTATATAACATGCACTCAGGTTCTCGACCCACAGTTGCAGTGATCGACATAACGAACCTTCGGGCGAATTTGAGGGCCTGCCGGGAGTTTATAGGAACGGATATCAAAGTGATGGGCGTGGTAAAGGCCGATGCGTATGGCCACGGCGCCGCTGAGTGCAGCCTGGCTCTTGAGGCTGAGGGAGTCGACTGGCTCGGGGTCGCGATGCCGGAAGAGGGGGCCGAGCTGCGGGCTGTCGGAGTATCGATACCGATATTATGCTTGGGCGGATTCTGGCCCGGCCAGGAGAGTCTGCTCATAAAGCAGGGACTGACACCTGTTATTTTTGAGATGGAAAACGCCGAACGTCTAAACAAAGCGGCAAATGCGCTGGGTGTCATCGTGCCCGTGCATGTAAAAATCGACACAGGAATGGGGCGCCTGGGATTTTCCTGGCAGGCTACAGCCGAGAAGGCCTTTGAATTGCGTAAATTCCCGCATCTGGAGGTTGCGGGCATGATGACCCACTTCGCGTCGGCTGACGATCTCGCCTCGGCCGATTTTACGGCGTTACAGGTTTCCAGATTTTACGATGCCGTTTCCGCCTTTCGAGCTGCGGGGCACAGCCCTAATGTTATTGATCTGTCGAATTCTCCAGGTTCGGTGGTTAATGGTGCGAATGGGGGGAATTTGGTGCGTCTCGGCGGCATAATTTATGGTATCGGTAATGATATTTTGCCGGCTGGGATGAGTAAACCAGAACTTAGACCCGTCTTAGCCCTTATTTCGCAAATCTCGCAGTTGAAAACGGTTTCATCAGGTGAAAGCATAGGTTACGGTCGTACCTATATTGTCAAACGCGACTCCGTTATCGCGGCCGTTCCCATCGGTTACCATGATGGGTATCGACGGGCACTTTCTAATTCGACGTATATGATCGTCCGAGGACGTCGAGCACCTGTAGTTGGCCGTATATCGATGGACTGGACCACGATCGATGTCACGAATGTTCCGGACGTTTCTCTCGGTGACGAAGTGACTATCATCGGCGGCCAGACGGAAATGGCTGTTACGGCCGAGGATCTGGCTAAGCAGGCGGATACTGTCTCATACGAGATCACATGCGGGATCAGTCGGCGTGTGCCGCGGCGATTTGTAGGGAAAATTACTGACTAAATCGGCAATAGGCTTTAGTTTAATCCTAGCCGTTTTGATGGACCAGCATTTTGATCAATGAAGTGGTTTGCACATTTTCGCACGAAGGACTTTTTTAATAACCTATATGAAAAGGCTATTGAAACTGACCTTTTTGGCCGTGCGGCTCAAGTAGCCTTCTATTTCTCATTCGCATTTTTTCCTTTATTACTCTTCCTCGTTACTCTGCTAGGCCTCGTTCTTGAATCAGCCGATTCGCTGCAGGCTGAGCTATATACCTACCTCCGGGGGATTTTGCCATCGAGTGCGTACGATCTGGTGTTCTCTACGATGGGTGAGATAATCGAAAGCAGTTCAGGCGGCAAGCTCACGATCGGTATTTTCGTCACCTTATGGTCAGCATCTGCCGGCGTCGATAGTCTGCGAAACGCTCTCAATTCTGTATACGAGATAGACGAATCCCGTTCCTGGTGGAAGACCAAACTTCAATCCCTAATCCTTACGTTTCTCTTTATCCTACTTCTGGCATTTGCTCTGGCGACTGTTACGGCCGGACTCGAAATGCTACATACGCTCGTCGAAGCCGTGGGCTATCAGGTATCTGCCCCGTGGGTCTTAACAGTGATCCAGTGGACCGCCATGCTGATTTCGATGCTATTTGCGACAGCCGTCGTATACAGTTGGGTTCCAAGCTTCAAAAACTTTAAATGGGTTTGGGTCAGCCCCGGCTCTATATTTGCGATAGCATTGTGGATAATATTCACCGGAGCATTTCGAGTCTATCTCCATTATTTCGGCTCCTATAACAAATCGTACGGCTCGCTGGGTGCCGTTATTATCCTTATGCTGTGGATGTACCTTACAGGGATGGCCCTACTTATTGGTGGTGCGATAAACTCGGTACTTACTGAGATGTCAGACGCCTCGGGTGCCGAGGATGCGCAGAAGGGCGAAATCGAACACGAGATCAGCGAGTTAAAGAAAAAGCAGGCTGAAGAAAAATCGTCATAGTAAACAGATCGTTATGTCATTAATGCTTGAAGAGATCGCCGAGCAGCCCGATGTTCTCGAAAGAACGATCTCTGCCGAAGCAAATAAATATAAACGCTTAGGTAGTTTTTTGCGTGGCCGTGAGATCGACCTCGTAGTGATCGTCGCCCGTGGCAGCTCAGATAATGCTTCGCTTTTTGGCCGATACCTGATTGAAATTACGGCGGGCATCCCTGTTTCGCTCGCGGCACCGTCGGTCTATACGCTTTATAACGCAAAACTAAACCTCCGACGCTCGTTGGTGATCGGTGTCTCACAGTCCGGCGAGGGGACAGATATCAACCTTGTGCTCGAAAGGGCAAAGGCCGCCGGAGCGTATACCATCGGGATCACTAACGAGGCCGATTCGTCGATGGCACAGCTGGCTGATGAAACATTGCTCATTCATGCCGGCCGTGAGCGTTCTGTCGCGGCAACCAAAACATATACGGGCCAGATGCTTCATTTTTACATGCTCGCCAATGAACTGGCCCCCAACCGGCTCGATATCAGCCGTATTCCGACGTATGTTGCTCAAGCGCTCAAACTCAGGCCGCAGATCGAAGAGCTCGTCCAGCGATACGTTTTTATGGAGAACTGCGTAGTCGTCGGGCGAGGGATGAATTACGGCAATTCGTATGAATTGGCTTTGAAGCTGATGGAAACCTGTTACGTGGTGGCTGAGCGGTTCTCATCGGCAGACTTCTTTCACGGGCCGCTGGCAATTATCGAACGAAGGTTCCCGGTAGTTATGTTCGGGCCGTCAGGCGTAACGCAAAAGAGCAGCATCGATCTGCTCGAAAGACTGCATGAGCTAAATGCCGACTGCCTCGCTATCACGAATTCCCCAGAGATAGCCGCGATATCGCCAAACATTCTGATCCTGCCGGCTGAGATTGAAGAGTTTCTTTCGCCGATCCCGTTCATCGTGCCGGCACAGCTATTTGCCGCACTGCTTTCCGAGGCTAAAGGCTTCGATCCCGACGCTCCGCGGTCACTATCAAAGGTCACCAGGACAATCTAGCTGATCGACTTGGCGGCTGACAACAGAGCCTCACGCATGGCACCCGCCGTTCGCCAGCGCATCTCGGGGTGCTTGGAAAGCGCAGTCTCGATTATCGAAGCTAAATGAATAGGAACATCGGGAACACGGTTTCGCACCGGGATTATCGGTTTCTCAAAGATTGCTTTTACTGTCTCGGCGATGCCGGCCTTTGGACTAATATCGAGAGCATGTGCACCGGTCAACAGGCTGTAGGCCGTCATTCCTACGGCGTATATATCTGACGGAGGCTTCACCTCCTTGAAATCCCTGACTTGCTCGGGCGGCATGTATGCGATCGTGCCGGCGACATCGCCCGCCATTGTCACACCGCTCATACCTGTTTCCTTAAAGCTTTTTGAAAGCCCGAAATCCGTGAGCTTCGAGATAGACGCGGGAAATTCGCCCTCAATCAGAATGTTTTGTTCCTTAATATCCCGATGTACAAACCCTAGTGAGTGAGCAAACTGCAGGGCGTCAAGCGTCTGCTCGATTACACGCACCATTTCGCGGCAATGCAGACGCCCGCCGCGATGTTTGGCCAGACGCGAGGCGTCCATTCCGCTGACAAATTCTGTTACGAGATAGACCAGACCATTATGCGACCCATGGTCGATGTAGCTGACAATGTTCGGATGCTGCAATGACGAAGCGACCTCGATCTCGCGCATAAAACGCTTTATCGATTGCTCGCTGACGGCGACCTCGGGGAGCAGGGTCTTGATGGCAACGGCCCGGCCGTCCTTTTCAGAACACGCCAACATGACGCTGCCCATCCCGCCCTGGCCAATAACGCGGATCATCTGATAGTTCGGTATCGGCTGCGGGTTTTTTTTGAGGTTTTCGCGACAGTCGTCGCAGATAAAAGACAGCTTGGCGCCTGGATCGGCCGCCTCCACAGTGGCCGGCACGCTGCAATTTAAACATTTCACGCCGACCAGCGAAGGATTGGACTCAACCGGCCCCGAGGAACCGGCAAACGACTCGAGGCCGGTAGTCACTTCGACCTCAAGCACGGTCTCGCCACCCTGAATCCGATCGCCGCTCTTTAGATGGGCCGTCTCGACCCGCATGCCATTAACGAAAGTGCCATTGGTAGATCCCAGGTCGCGGAGGAATGCCTGTGGGGGCACTATCTCCAAAATGCAGTGGTGACGGGAAAAAAAACGGTCATGAGGCAGGCAAAATTGTGCGTCCTCGCTGCGACCGATCATAAAGGTATCGTGCTGTTCGAAGGAAAATGCACGACCTGTTTGCGGGCCTGCCACGACATTTAATATCACGCGCATTCTAATTAACCAGTTCTAACTTGCTAATATCGCGAAAAACGCCACAGCCAGCGACGCCAATAGGCTGACACCGCCTAACACCATTCCGCCTATCGCCATTCCGCGACCTCCGTAACGGTTGGCATCGCTGTCGGCATTTCGCATCCCGATAAAACCGAGGATCGCCGCAGGCAACCCGAGCCAAATACCGCCGTAACAACAAATGAGCACAACACTGGCGATGCCGAGTATTAGCGAAATGGTAGGCAGCGTTTGGTCCCGCGAACGGCCGAACATGGACGCCGGGGCGAAATGTTGTTGCTGTAAATTCTGCTGACCGGGCTGCCAGGGTGCCGGAGCCGAAGGGGCGGGCGTCGCAGGCCAACTGGCCGGGTTTGTCACCCGAGCCTCGTTCATAAGAACAGTCGGCGGCGGGTCGTCCGCATACATTGACGGCCGCGGTTCGTGGGGAACGGTGGTCAGCAACTCGCCATCCTCAAGGCAGAAATTAAGCTGCTCGTCGCTATACGTCTGATGGCATCGAGGGCATTGCTTCATAATTGGCCGTCGGAATTATTATTTTCTGATCTGCAGGTCCTTGAACGCGATCTTTACACCGTCGCCGGCATACAGTCCCGTCACGCCGCCGGGGAACCCATGTACATTACGAATCGACGTTGCCATAGTTCCGTTGATATAAAGCTCGATCTTATCGTCCAGGTCGCGAACCTCGAGGGTATTTTCCGCAGTGCCCTCGTTGATTGCGGTCGACGGCGTCCAGCTTACGATCGTGCCCTCTTTTTTCGGTGTGTGATTGACCACGCGGTAGCGCTTTCTTTTGGTGTCAATCAGGAAAGCATAACCCTGCTGCAGCGGCGTTGTATTGCTATGAAAGATTATCCCGTATCCCAGGGTGCCGCTCGCATTGTCAATGTTCCTGAGTGTGACCCGGGTATCGGCGTCTTCAGTTTTATATTCTTCAGGTGCAACGAGAACGTAATAAAAGCCCTTTTGCTTAGCCCCCATAGTCAGTTCGCCCTGGTTGAGGACTGTAGTGCCGTAGGCGGAGAATTCCTTTACAAAGATATCGAGGTCAATAGTGGTAACGGCGTTACGGCCGGTCGCAGTCGGCGGCCCACCCGTATTAGAAGCTGTTTTCCCGTTCGACATGCTCGAATTGCTCGTGATAACACGCGTCGAGGCATTTTCGGCCTGTGATCCGATGTAGGCAAGAAGGGCGATAAACCCGCCGCCGCACAGGAGGACAACCGAGCCCAGGATCAGCAGAACCCAAACCCACGTCTTTGATGACTTATGTGACGGCTGAATCGAGTACTGATTCGGCTGCGGTGCATTCCATCCCGGTTGAGAACCAGGTTGCGCAGACATATACGGTGGCTGCTGCGGCTGTGTCGGACGCGGCTGATTTACCTGGACCGTCTCTGCCGTAGATGATGACATCGAGGTGAGAACAGACCCGTCTTCGAGACAAAAATTCAGGTTCTCATCCGTGTATGTTTTCTGACAACGGGGGCATATTTTCATCGCTTTTTTACCGGTTTCTCTGGATTCAGGTCAAGAATGCAACCATTATAAGCATAAAATCAAAATAAACGCGACTTTGGCACCAGCCGACAACCTAACGAAAAAGTGGATTGCTGCGCCCAGCGGGCCCCATAATCTAGTCATTTGGCGTCAATATTTATATCCAACCGCTTCAAACCTAGAGAGCATCTTACCTGCACTTTTACCCGACTCGGCAGAAGAAAAAGCGTAAGAGAAAAGACGTGCAATTTTTGCAAAACAAAGTTAAACTGTAAAAGCTTTTATGTTCCGATATGCCGGAGCGTGCGAAGCGATTTGACCTTATCAGATTTCATATTTTATATATTGACCGACGTAGCTGGGTAGTTACGGTCTCCCTCTCGAAAAGTCTATGATCAGATCCATATTACTCGCGCTCATAGCCATGGGCATCGCCGTGCTCGGTGCGTTCCTTTTAAATCCCTCACAAGCCCAGGTTAATAACGCAACTGTTGCTTCGGATCCTAATGATAGGGCAATCGCGAAAACCGTAAGGCGTCTGACCAACCGTTCAACCGCGGGCCTTATCGAAAAACGTTCTTCACGAGGCGGGGTCTATCTCGATCTGGAAGAGAGATTTCAGGAAGTGCCACTGGCTAGAATGGATGAGGACGGCGACCTTGCGGTTTTCTGCGCAAGCAGCATTGAGGATGCAAACAGCTTTTTCGGCCGTGATCTGGAAACGGGCGAGTCCATTGGGCCCGATCCACTGGATGCTGATTATCTGGCAACAAAGCGGGCCTCACGGTACAACATGTCTGCCGATGAATATTATTTTTATCAGGGACTGATCAACCAGGCTGAAATGTCAAAAGCTATGGCCCCCACCCTGTCGACCATCAATATTAGCGTCGTTGACGGGCCCGACGAAGGCTTCAACGATCCCACCCCGGTAGTACCCGAGGGCGGCAATATGGGCACGACCCGCGGGGAACAGAGACGAATACTTTTTCAATTTGCGGCGGATATCTGGGGCACTTTCCTGGACAGCACGGTGCCAGTTACGGTCGAGGCCAAATTTGACCCGATCTCTGGCTGCTCGTCGAGCGGCGGCGTTCTCGGATCTGCCGGTACGGTCAACATTTTTCGGGATTTTGCCGGCGCCGAGTTTTCAGGCACATGGTACCCTGCGGCTCTAAGGAATAAGATCGTTGGAAATGACTCGAACACCAATGCAGAGATCCGCACTACATTTAACAGCGATATCGACACTGGTTGCCTCGGTGCAGGAACGCGATTTTATTACGGGCTCGATAACGCTTCGCTTTCGGGTCGAATTAACCTCCTTGTGGTAGTGCTGCATGAATTGGGGCACGGCTTCGGTTTTCAGTCATTCCATGAGGGTTCTACTGGAGCCCCCAACGGCGGATTTACTGATATATATGCTCGGCATCTCTTTGACGCCACTGTAGGCAAGCATTGGCCACAAATGACCGATAGCGAACGGCAGGCATCCGCAATAAACAACGGCAACTTGTATTGGGATGGAGCCAACATTAGTAACGGCTCGGGTTTCCTAAATTTCGGCCGTGATACCTCGAACGGACGGGTACAAATGCATGCTCCGTCAACATTCCGCTCGGGATCATCCGTTTCACACTTTAGTACCGCCTGCTCACCTAATCTGCTCATGGAACCCAATATTACCTCGGGTTTGCCGCTTAATCTTGACCTGACGCGGCAGCAGATGAGGGACATTGGCTGGTATCGTGACAGAAACGGTGACCGCATGCCCGACACGATCTCTAACGTTGCGCCCAGTTCCCTCTCGCTGCTGCCCGGTACGCCAGCGTCGGTCACATGGAATAACAGCCCGAACTTCGACGACAATGTCACGATCGAACTGTCACTGGATGGAGGTTCCACTTACCCGGTAACTATTGCATCGAATGTGACGAATACAGGCAGTTTCCCCTTCACGGTACCGGCACAGTCGACGACGCAGGGTCGCATCCGCGTTCGCGAGCATAATTTTACTGCACCGTTGGGTGCATCATCGGGAGATATAACTATCGGCGCTGCCGTCCCAACTCCGACTCCAACACCGACGCCGACTCCGACTCCAACACCGACGCCAACTCCGACTCCGACTCCAACTCCGACTCCGACTCCGACACCGACGCCTACTCCTACTCCTACTCCTACTCCTACACCGACACCAAATCCTATGGTGGAAATAACCGTAGGAACGACTCCTTCCGGACGTACATTTACAGTTGATGGCGTAACATACTCTTCTGCACAATCGTTTAGTTGGGTAAGTGGGTCGACGCATACAATTTCGACCACGTCGATTCAAAGTGGCGGCGCAGGCACTCGATTCGCGTGGAACAGTTGGAGTGACGGAGGAGCTGTTACACACACAGTCGCTCCGATAACGGCTTCGACCTATACCGCTAACTTTACGACGCAATATCAATTAGTGATGAACGCCGAGACGGGCGGAACGGTCAGTCCTGGAACTGGATTCTTTAATTCCGGGCAGAGTGTGTCTATCGAGGCCTCGGCCGGCAATGGATACACTTTCGGAAGCTGGAACGGTAACGGAACGGGTGCGTATACGGGAACAAACAATCCGGCCACGGTGACTATGTTCGGGCCGATCACTGTAACCGCGAATTTCATTCAGAACCCGACGCCAACCCCGACGCCGACACCCACTCCAACTCCAACTCCAACTCCGACACCACCTACCGATGTCAACATCGAAGGACAGGTCCTAACCTCCGATGGCCGCGGTCTAAGGAATGCAAAGATAACGCTGACCGACGCGAATGGAGTGTCCAGGACTCTCACCTCCAGTTCGCTGGGATTTTTCGCTTTCGAAAATGTAAAAACAGGCCAGATTGTAACACTCACCGTCAGCTCTAAGCGGTATCGCTTTGCTCTGCAGACGATGCCGATCACCGGGCCGCTGGCTCCTCTTATGTTGGTAGGCCTGGAGTAGATCTGTCGGAGTAGATTTCTCAATGAACGGAACCAAGAGGCTGCCAATAGGGCGGCCTTTTGCCGTCTAGTCTAACCAAGGGTCAGGCCGCAGCGGCCGCAGAATTTTATGTGGGCCGGATAGACGCCGCCGCATCGACGGCAGAGTCGCTCGGCTTGGGGAGGAAGTTCCTGATAGCCGGACGCAAAACTGGCTGGCCGCGTCGCGGCCGCATGAGCGGCGGGTGTGATGTTAAGGCCGCAGCGGCCGCAGAAACGTGAATTGCCCGGGAGCGCCGCCGAGCAACGGGGGCAAGGGTAAGACGATGAGTCGGCTTCACCCCGGCTAACCATACCAAATGCCCCTCCGCCGCACCGGCCGCAGAATCTCACGCCCTCGGCATATCGTGATCCGCAATTAACACATGCGACTATGCCGGGAATCATACTCGACGGCGGTGAGCCGCTCGCTGCACTTCCCTGCGACGAGGACGGTTGGCTCGATGATCCTCCCCGTGCGGCTCTTAGCTGCGCCTGAATTACCTGTTCCGCCCCGCCGGGACGGACTTCTATAACACGTTCGTCGTCGCGTTCACCTACTTTCGCCACACGCAAAATGTGGCGACCCGCGGGAATGTCTGAGAGCACGACACGCCCTGAACTTCCGACACTTCCCTTTCGCTCGTCGTTTACGTAGACTTCGGAACCGTTGGGTGCCATCACGACAAGCCGCGAGCCCGATGCCCTGCGGCTTTCGTCCACGTCTTCGGCTGCGATCTCAAGCTGCGAGATCCATTCGCTGACTGCTGATGGCCGTTTGCCTGGCTCTATCTCGAGAGCGCTCATTATGACGCGATCGACATCGGCCGGGACGTCGGATCGCAGGGATGAGAGCGGAGGTGGGGTATGCATGACCTTTTGCATAACGAGCTGCATCAGGTCTCCGGTAAAAGGAGTTTTTCCGCCCAGCATCAGATAGGCGATCGTTCCAAGCGCGTAAAGGTCGGCCCGTTTATCGACGCCCATCTCCGGTTGCATCTGTTCGGGTGACATAAACTCAGGCGTGCCGATTATGCCTCGGGACGAAGGCGTGGCCTTGGACGCGGCATCGGTTATGGTCTGATTGATTATCTTGGCGAGGCCAAAGTCACCGACCTTTACAAATCCATCGCCGCCCTTCCCCTTTTGCATTATGAAAATGTTGGCTGGCTTGAGATCGCGGTGCAGGATATCGAGATCATGGGCCGCGTCGACACCGTCGGCTATCTGACGCAGCAGGTTCACCGCCCGTTTTACCGGCAATGTGCCCTCGCGGCGGAGCAGTTTATGCAGCGTTTCGCCCTCGACATATTCCATCACGATGTAAAATACGCCATCCTCAGTCTCGCCGAAATCGGTCACACTAACTGTATTCGGGTGCTGGATCGAAGCGGCGGCCTGGGCCTCGCGTTCGAAGCGGGCGATGGCCTCACCCTCTTGCAGGTCGTCGCTGCTTAACACATCCTGCCGGACCGTTTTTACCGCGACCTTACGTGTGTCAAACTTTTTATCCTTGGCTAAATATACCTGGCCCATCGCCCCGCGGCCGAGCCGGCTCTCGAGCAAGTATCGCCCCGCAATCACTTGCGGCCCTGGCAGCGAGACACGCGTTTGCGTCTCGTCGTACGGGCACGCAATAACCTCGTCAGGAAAACAGATCTCACATTTAGGGCATTCTCTCATAGCAAAAGAATATCTTGAATGTATTGACGATTTATGCCAAGTAAAGAACTGTATGTTAGAGCTGATTGACAAAAAATCCGCGGGGGGAGTAAGATGATGGGGAATTCCCAGTTTGTTCGTTTCATTGACCGCGAAATGGACGCACGAATCTTCCACATTCAAAAACACCTCTCCGAGAACCTGGCCCGTGACTGGACTGTGCTTAAAATGGCTGCCGCCGTCCACGTGTCGCCGCTGCACTTTCATAAGCTCTTCAAAAAAAATATTGGAACCACTCCGAAAAGTTATCTTCACAAACTTCGACTGGCACGAGCGTACGATCTTTTATCGGATCCAAAAAATTACAATCAAATAAAGCAAATCGGCTTCTCGGTCGGGTTGCGCGATACGAGTCATTTCGTCCGAGATTTCAGAGCGGAATACGGTCTCACACCGCTTGAGTTTCGCCGCCGGTGCTGTAAAAAAGAACAGGTTGAATAATTAGTTTTTTCAACGATAGTTTTCGCCAATAAATAATCGTTTTCGCCAATAAATAATTGTTGACTCGGAACACATGACCTCAGAGAATAAAAATCTCAGGTATTTCTAGATTCATTAAAAAAAAGGAGGACTGTCTATCTATGTATAAAAGCGGTTTGCGTGCTGTCCAAAGTTTGCTGGTTACTTTAAGCTTTTTTGTTCTGTTACTTTCGACCAGCGTTCTCTACGTATCCGTTGTCAGAGCCGACGATGACGGTGGGGTGACGGTAGATTGCCCAGGGGGGCAATCGGTTTCATGCTATGGATACGACTGTAGTGGGACGAATAATGTGGGTTGCGTTTGTAAGGACAAGAAGGGAAAGGTTGAGGATCAAGCGAGCTGCAAAAAGGGTGAGGAACTATTGCTTGACTAAATCCGGACGGTGAATGCTTTTTGAAATTAAACTTTTTTGGAGGATTGTATGAGAAAATCTGGTGTTGCTGCCCTAAAGATGGGTATCGTTACGCTCGCTTTGCTGTGTGTAGGTTTGACTTATGTAGTCACCGTAGTTAGGGCCGCCCAATCTTGGGCGCAGTGTGGGGCTGATTCTTACATTGAGTGCTCTGGCGGTGTTCGATGTACCTCGAAAGACCAGGTTGGCTGCAAGTGTTATGACGCTGCAGGCAGAGTGGTCGACAAGCACTCATGTAGCGAAGCTTCCCCGGGGGAAGAGGAACTTTTATTGGATTAGAATTTGACGTTTCGCTCTGCGAGCGCAATACAAGGATTCGTGCTGAGAAATGCCGAATCCTTGTAAGGATGGACAAAGATGAAAGTGTATTATATTTCGTTCTTCTTGCTGATTTTAAGTGTCACTTTCGCACCGGCTCAGACACGGGATGAAAGTGCAGTTCTATACGCTCAACAGCTTCGGTTAAAAAAGCAGATCATCGCTGATGATATCCATCTGCAGCTTAAGGACGTTCGTTTTGCCGGAGTACGCACCTTCGTTCGTCTAAAATTGGCCTCGTGGCTATGGAAAAAGGGCAACGACGATACTGGCTTGGGCGAATTACTTGTCCGCGAAGCACTCGATGATTTGTTCGCCAACAAAGCCGAGATTCCCGAGTCCTACTTTGATACGCTTCGTTCTGACCTATTCGGATTGCTGGAAATCCATAATAAGCAGGCTGCCAAAAAATTAATCGAGAAATATGGGATAACTTCTGAGGACGAGTTGCTAAATGCAAACTCAATTTTGAATAAAAAGGGTGGCGAGCGAATCGCTGCTGATAAAATAATCGGCTCGTTTGCCGGGGCCGTAGAGTTAGCCTCTATGTCCACTTGGATGATGGAAGAACTCAGCGCTCGAAAATCCCCGGAGCTGCTAAGAGTTCTGTCGCAGATGGTAGCATTCGAAGAGACTGGGCGAAGTAATTTTTCAGTCAATTCCCTTTTCTTTGCTGTCGATTATTTTCGAAACGAATCCATACCAAATGAGCTCAAACAGAGGTTTTTACGCATGATCGTTAACAAGGTCAAAGCGATATTTCAGTCTCAAACGGTGGATTCCCAAGCGACCTTCGATCTTTTGGACGCTGTCAAGGGAGATATAGCTAGTGTTTCACCAGATTTATTACCCGTGGCAGCCACGTTGCATGCAATACTGCTTGCTCGAATTCCCAAGGAGAGCCGTATGCTTCGAGAGATTTACGAAAGAATTGAGGATAGCAGTGACCGTTTGGAAGCCTTGATTTCAGAAGCCGACAAGACGGACGCCTGGAACATCAAGCAGAGCTTATTGACGAATGCGGCCCGACTGTCTCTAAAAAAAGAAAAGTTCGTTCTTGCGATCGATTTGCTCGGTCGGATTAAAGAAGGTGTGCTAAAAGAAGGAAAGAAAGAAAATAAAACATTTCTTCGCTGGCATGATCAGTTTCTCGGCGATGTTCTTCAGCGAGCATTGAAGAAGAGTGACTTGGAATCCGCTAATCTTGCATCGACACGCATCATCGACAGATTGATCTATGCAGAAACGCTAAGGCAGCTCATCGCCTACCACACGCAAAAACTCGACGCCGCCGCCGCTGGGGACGCCCTGGATCTGGCAATTCGCGTTCTTCAAAAAGAGCCTAACGATTCGAGAAAAGCAGGTATATTGATACGCTTCATTCCGACCGTTCAAAAGTTTGACGTGAACAGAATTTCGGAGGTCACCGAGGCCACTGCTAAGACTATCAGCGGCATGGAATCATTGAACACCGAAGATGAACCCGACTCTGAGAAATATAAACGGTATGTCGCTTCAATTATGGCTATTGATTACAACCTGCTGCCCGTCATTACTGACTTATTCAAGAAGAATCGAAATGAGGCAGCAAATTTCGGTAGTCGACTGAATCGGAAGGAGGTCAGAATAGTAAGCGATCTGGCAACGTTAACAGCAGGACTTGATGCCGAATCCGAAATAGGAAAACTGACCCATCCGAATCAGTAATCTTATGAGTGGAAAATACACGATTCTATCATCGTCCAATTTATGTTGGGTTCTGGTTGTGTTGCTACTAGTTTCAAATATCTTTCTTCTTAGACAAAATATCGTCTTGGGACGAGAGTTGGAACGTGCGAACCTTGAACGGAAAATTCAAATCGGCGAAAAATTTGAATCGTTTGCACCTGTTGATTTTGATAATGTTGCTCTAGGTGTTGACTTTCTGAAGGGGGAACGCAAGAAGATAATCTTATTTTCGAGCACAAAGTGTCCATTCTGCAAGCAACAGAATCCGATGTGGAATGACTTGGTACGGCAGGTAGACGAGCGAGGTTTTGAGGTCCTGGAATTATTCCGGGAAAGCGAGAATAGGGAGAAAGTGCGTCAGTATCTAGTGAGTAATGGCGTAATCCAAGATTTCCCGAATCGAACCCCCAAGATTATTTTTCTTGACGATGAGTCATTAGAAAAGAATAAGCTTGTAACGACGCCTCTCACCGTCGTGTTAAATGAAGAAGGCGTAGTCGAAAAGGTTTGGTTCGGACTTTGGAATCCGAAGATTGTCAAAGATGTGAATCGAACCCTCGGAACTTCGATTAGTCATCCCGCGGCCCACTCAACCTAACAAAGTGCGCTCAGGCCTACGCGAGACATTGGCTTGCGTTAACTCAAGGCTTTGCTATAATTCAACCTGTTTCACGGGTCGATAGCTCAGTCGGTAGAGCAGCGGACTCTTAATCCGCGGGTCGCAGGTTCGATCCCTGCTCGGCCTACCATTCATTTTTGGCGTGAGAAAAGGTGGTCGAAATGACGCCTTTTTTTCATTTGCTGCGCTTACAGTTGCTTCGGCTTCGCGTATAATTAGACCAACTTTCAAGAAAATGGAGCATTTCCTTTCTCTTTGGTCGCTGCCAGAGAATATTGAGGCTTTAAATGCCGAATCACAATTCTGACAAATACTTTCTGGCCTCGATAGTCGAAACATCGAACGACTCGATAATAACCATTGGTCTCGATATGGAGATCACTAGCTGGAATAAGGCGGCGGAAGCACTGTACGGATATACCTCTGAAGAGGCGATCGGCAAACGCCTGACGGCACTTACACTGCCGAAGGATTTTCAAGAACTCCTAATAAAGATCGAAAAAATAAAAGAGAGCAGGAAGATTGAGGTATTTGAGTCAGAACGGGTCGGGAAAGATAAATCACATATGATCCTCGAGATCGTTGTTTCGCCCGTCAACGATGAAAACGGTGAGATCATCGGCCTTTCGACGATTGCCCGTGATCTTACTGCGCGGCGACTGGCCGAAAAGGCCAAGCACGATAAGGACGTGCTCCATCGAATGATAATCGCCCAGGAAGACGAACGCAGCCGAATCTCGCGCGACCTCCACGATGAACTCGGACAATTGGTGACCGGTCTCGCCTTCGCCCTCGAACGGGCCAGGAACATCTGCAATGATGACTCAGTAAGCGAGTGTATAGCAGAAATAGCCGTAATCGCCGCTGCAATCGATAAGAGCATCGACTTTCTTGCGTGGGAATTGCGTCCGGCTTTATTAGAGGGTGTGGGTATCGCGTCTGCAATCGAGAACTATATCGGGCAATGGTCTCAACACGCAGATGTCAAGATAGAGTTTCTCGCCTCGGGACTGAAGGGCACTCGTTTCGCTGCCAACGTCGAAACAAACTTATACCGAATCGTGCAGGAGGCTCTCAACAATATCCACAAGCACGCCGGTGCTGAGCGCGTTGAAGTGATGCTAGAGCGGCGCGATGATTTTATCATTCTTACTATCATCGATGATGGAAAGGGATTCAGACTAAGAAACAAGAAAACGCGAAGCAAGGGCCTTGGCCTCACTGGCATGGGCGAGCGAGCAGCTCTAATCGGCGGTACGCTCGATATTGACTCCTCGCCCGGCCGAGGTACCAAGGTTCAACTGAGACTTCCTGCTACTCAAAAGAGAAAGCGTAAAGCACTGCAAACCAAATCAACTACCAACTACGGTTAGGTCACATTTAGCTTGCTTATTCGCTGACTTGAGCTAAACCTGATCACGCCATCTCAAAACCTCCTCGCGGAGGATCGGGTTTTGCTGAAAGCTTCCCGTTTGTCCTTGGGCCGCGGTTGCGCGCTGGATGTGCCAGTAGCTGAGGCCGAGCTTTCCCACAGCATGCAGATAGCGGCTGCGTGCCCGGTATTTGCCGCTGAAGAGCCCGTTTATGAGCCAACCTGAACTCTTAAAGGCTGATGTGACCGTTTCGCCGAGTTCGGGCGAGATCAGTCCGCGGGCGATGTCCATGGCCAGCATGTCTTTGAGGATCTTTCCCTGCCGCCGCATTACATAAAAAGAAAATCCGACAAAAATGAGGAAGAACGGAATCTGGAGGAAAACGTATCCGATGACAAAACCTTGCAGACCGCCTATGACCGCCAACCCGTTCCAAAGTGCGTGAAGTGCGACGGCTGCAAGATAGCCGAGCACTGGCAGCAGGATCCGGACATAGGTCTTGTGCGACTCGCGGGCGATTCCGCAGCCGATGCCGATCATTGCAGTAAAAGTAACATGTGCGAAGGGAGACATAATGCCGCGCATCACAAAAAGGACCGCCAGGCCGCCCATTCCGGCACCGCCGATCGCACGCCCATAATAAAGAACGTTCTCGACTGTAGCGAAGCCGAGTGCAATAACCCCCGCGAAAACGATCCCGTCAAGAACATCGTCAAAGTATTTGCGAAAGAAGATCAGCAATAAGAGAACACCTAATCCTTTCGACCCTTCCTCGAAAATTGGCGCGGATATCACGGCCCCGACCACCTGACCCGCGGCTGGTGAGATTCCGATGCTGACAACCACGCTAACTAGTGTATTTACGATAAACGAAACGATGACCGCCACGAGAGCCCCCCACGCGAAGGCCAACGCAAGCAGCCAAAAAGGCTCGGGATCGTACCGATCGATCCATATAAGCGGGAGGAGATAGATCACAGCCGGAACGAAAGCGACGACGGTTGCGATCAACGCCGGTACGACGCCGACGCTTGCGAACATGAGAAGGGCGACGAACATCGACATGAATACGATCGCGAGAATGGTCGCGCCGATACCGATGTACTGGCCTGCCTTGGAGGATTCCGGCTTTACAGAACTGACGCTGCCGAGGCCCAGGTTGGACATGGAGTTCTGCAGGTTAACCGGCTCAGCGGCCATCGTCCTGTCAAAGTTCTGCACCTCGATTTCGCGATAGCTGAGCGGGGCGTTGGGGCCGGTAAATTCCGGCGGCCTTATGTCGATCTGTACAGTTCCGGTGACACCGTTCACGCCAAATTGGATCCGATCGCCATCATTCAACTTGGCGGTATTAACGCGCTGTCCATTGAGCAGCGTGCCGTTCGTGCTTCGATTATCAGTGAGGTAGAAACCGTCAGCTCGGGCTTCGAGGAATGCGTGCTGTTTGGACGCGATCCTTTCCGTCGTCGGATCGAATCGAACGCTGCAAGTTTCGCTGCGTCCCACTGTCAGAAAACCTGTCTCCAGATCGAATCTTCGTCCGGCGAGCGATCCGCTATCCAGCGTCAGTTGTAATTTCATACTGCAATAATAGAAACAAACAGCCTAAAGTCAAGCAGTTCGCCGGACTCAGGCTGTTTCAGAATGTTTTTTGACTTGTAGTGACGGCGTCGCCTACCGAATCTAAGATGCGGCTTGCAGAGCTTCGCGGATGACGAGATCGAAGGTTCCCGGGTCGACCTTCCGAAAACGGCTGTTCCGGCTAAGTGAGACAGCAACGGAGATCGTTGGGTTATTGCCCTTAAATTTCATTCCGCCGGCGATCAGCAGGTTATAAAGTTCATTCACATGCAGCGGCCCACCGGCCTCGCGGAGCAGCAGGGTGCAAGCCTGCGTGATCGTACGGTCGCTAAAGCGATTACTTACGGCAACGGAATTATTGCTGATCGATGGAATGCCGCGGTTCTGATTGAGGTAGGTGACCGAGTTGTCGCGGCGATAAGGCCGCGGATCATCGTCGTTTCGGCCGTAGCCATGCGCGTTGCGGCTGGCATTCCGTGCTCTTACGTCGTAATCGTCCTCGATCTTCATCGATTTACCAAGCGACATCATTCTGCTGCCGGAGCGCATCGAGACTAGCAGGCTGTGGATCGCTTTCTCAGTCTGTGCGGCGCTGTCCTCGAGAGCTCCGATCTCGAGGCGAAGATGCTCGACCTCGGCTTCTGTTTCGCGCAAGCGAGCGATAAGCCGATTTTGGGCATTTCTGGTCTGTAACAGGCTTTGTTCGAGGGTAGCGATCAGGCTTTCATCTAACATAGGAATTCAATGCGGGCGCGGGGTTAAGTCCAAGCCTATTTTCCCCCTCTAAAAATTATGCATTTCTTTCGGTAACGAAGGTAAGGACGTCGTCCAAAGTAGAACGATACTCCGTTTGCGGCAAAACTTCAAGACTTTTTCTCGCGGCCTCGACATATTCGCAGGAGCGCGACCTGATCTCATCGAGTATGCCGTGGCGAACCAGCATCCCTTGCAAGGCGGTGCGGGAGATCGAAGAATACTCGCCCTCGAACATGATTTTCTCGATCGACGGGATCATTGCCGGATCTTTTCGCAACAAGTAAATTAGCGGCAAAGTTAGTTTACCTTCCAGAAGGTCCGAACCAGCAGCTTTGCCCAGGCTTTCGGTTTCGGCCGTCAGGTCGAGAATGTCGTCGGAAAGCTGAAAGGCAATGCCTAGATGCATTCCGTAATCTTTCAAAGCCTCCTGTTCGACCTGGTCTGCTCCACCGAGAATGCCCCCAACTTCGCAGCACGCAGCAAACAGGTACGCTGTTTTTCGCCGAAGGATGTCAAAGTATTCCGGTTCGGAAATGTCGAGCCGGCCGATACGCGTCAACTGTATTAGTTCGCCCTCGGTCATCTTTCGCGTCAGCCTCGTAAGAATATCGATTATCTCGAGCGAACGCTCCTGCACAGTCGTCTCAAAGGCCGACATATAAAGCCAATCGCCCATGAGCACCGCAGTATTATTGCCGAATCGCGAATTTACGGACGGCCGGTTTCGACGCAGGTCCGCATTGTCGATAATGTCGTCATGGACCAGTGTTGCCGTATGGAGCATTTCCATCACCGTCGCCATACGAATGACATTTTCCGCACTTCCCTCGCCACCAACGGCGTGGTTTGCGAGTATTAGCAAGGCCGGACGCACGCGCTTGCCCCCCGACGCACGTAGATATTCGCCCAGATAATCGATCACTTGAATATTCGAACTCGCCTGGCGCTCGAATTCGCGCTCGACGAGGTCGAGTTCGCGGCGGATCAACGCGAATACCCGTCCGGAAGCCAGGCCCGCATCTCTTTGCTGAGTTGATGCAAATGTGTGCATGTATTAATTATACCTAGTTCGATCTGCCCGAACGTCATCTGCCCCGAATTCGATCTGACTAACGCCTTCACCGTGCCCGATCTCAAATACTTTCGAGGTTAACGGATAAGGCCGTTCGTCGAAATCCTGGGCGACCTGGGAAATGAAGCGATTTTGAAAATCTTGATCGTCATTTAACTCCCAACACACGAGAAAGTCCCGATTGGGGACACCAAAACGAAAGGGCTTCCCAATTATTTCACTTACAAAATCCTGAATTGCAGGGGATACGATACGAACCGCATCAAACCCATCAAGGGTATTGAAGACAACAAATCCGTTCGGCCTTTCTATCGCATTTGTCTCAATTCCCTTCGATCGTTGAGCAAGATTTTGAAAGGCGATCTCTCTAACAGTAGACTGGTCCACCTTCCAATCGCCGATATCATCGAGCGAAATATAGCTGTATGCTTCATCACAATCGATAACAAAGCCAAGAGCTACATCGTCGCCAAATTCAAAATGAAAGAGAGGCACTTTTTCCAAGAAGTCCTTAGGCATCAATTGGGGCATGAGATGACACCTTGCCGTCTCCCAATCAACCGTATCCTTATCTATTAAGTTTCGATTAGAGTCCAGTATACGAAAGTGATCGCCTACTATTTCTCGAAAATCAAGATCTGTTTGCGAACTGAGTAGAAATGCTGATCGAACACTCGACAATCCGCATATGTTCTCGTCAAATTCGATAGCTTGCGGGTCTTCCAAGGGGGCGACCCGATTTTCGGGATAGACTTGATTCAAAAAATCGACAACTCGTTTTTGAAAAGCGCGGAGTTCGTCCTGGTCCGAACTTTTGAAGAGCCGAACAAATCGTGAAATCACAAGCTAATTGCTCCGATAGTTATCAAATGTCATATCGATGCCGAAATCTTTTGCCTTCAATTTAGATATTACGTCCTGGAGTGTATCGCGGTCCTTGCCTGATACGCGGACGGTCTCGCCCTGGATCGATGCCTGGACCTTTACTTTGCTGTCTTTGATGAATTTCACGACCTCTTTGGCCTTTTCGATCGGGATTCCCTGCTGGATCTTGACGACCTGACGGACAGTGCCTCCCGCAGCGGGCTCGATCTTTTGGTAATCGAGAGCTTTTAACGAGATCCCGCGTTTTACGAACTTGGACTGTAAAATGTCGTTCATATTTCGCAGACGTGTTTCATCCTCGGCGGTGAGCACGAGGTCCTTACCCTGTAGCTCGGCGGCGGCCTTGCTGCCTTTGAAATCAAAACGCTGCGAGATCTCTTTTGCCGTTTGATTCAGGGCGTTGCCGACCTCGGCGTAATCGGTCTTAGAGACGATATCAAATGAGTTTTCCTTTGCCATGCTGATATTTTACCGCAGAGACACCAAGACTCGGAGATGGCGGGGCAATTTATTTTTCTTTCAGGTGTTTAGATGTTCAGTCTCTAGTTTTAGATCAAACAGATCAAGAAAGTTTGACGTCGTCTGTTGGGCCAGACTCTCAAGCGAGATTTCGTAGAATTCGGCCAGAAAACGGGCCGTGTGGGCAACAAATGCGGGTTCATTCCGCTTTCCACGAAACGGCACGGGCGTTAGAAAGGGGCAATCCGTTTCGATCAGCAGCCGTTCGAGCGGCACTACACGAGCAGCCTCACGCAGGTTGTCGGCCTTTTTAAAGGTCACGTTACCGGCGAAGGAAATATAGAATCCAAGTGGCATCAGAGCCTGGGCCATATCCGCCGTACCGCCAAAACAGTGCATAATGCCGCGAAAGCCCTCATTCGAACATTCCCTGGTAAGAATCTGGACCGTCTCGTCGTCGGCATCGCGGCTGTGAATGATGATCGGCAGACTGAGTTCTTTAGCAATGCGGATCTGGCGGATGAAAACCTCTCGCTGCACGTCGCGAGGACTGTGGTCATAGTAATAATCAAGCCCGATCTCGCCCCACGCAATCACCTTTTTGCTGGAAGCAACAAGCTCTTTTAAGTGTATTTCGGCCGCGTCATTGTAAAGCTTTGCGTCATGAGGGTGGACACCTACCGAGGCGTAAACATTTTCATACTTCGCCGCAACCGCGACCGATCTTCTAAAATCATCAGAATGCGGGTCGCCTGTTCCGATATTGAGCATCGCGAGAACTCCGGCTTCCCGTGCCCGCTGAACGACCTCGTCGCGATCCGCGTCAAACTGCTCGCCGTCTATATGGCAGTGGGAATCGATGAAGATCACTGGGCCGGCAATTCGGAATTACTCTGCTGCCGAATCCTCAAATAATCACGTAAGGCGTCGTTAACCGATTCCTCCGTGGGAAACTCGTCCGCCACATCTGGCGCTAATCCAACTCGACGCACCATTTTGTTGTATTTCTCGGCAAATCGATTCGGTCTCGCCTTGGAGTAGTCCAAATCGTAGTGTTCTTTCAAATCATTATCCATTTCGTTCATTTTCGTGGTTCCTTCGTTCATGTGAATCCGCTGGTCGTGCGCTTATTATTCTAATCAAGTCTTTCTCCCGCTCTGTAAAGCTTATTACCAGTAGATGGTTTCGGCCCGAATACCCGATAATTATCTCACGTTTTTCTTCAGATGAATGTGCATCATCAGGAAAAACCGCGGCTGGCGGATCTCCAAAAACCGTTTCAGCTTCCTCGAAACTCACGCGGTGCTTTTTGAGGTTAGAAGCGGCTTTTGCAGGATCCCAGTCGAATTCCATCTATTTCAGTCGAGCTCCCAACTTCACGTCTTCAAGAAAAGTCGCGATTGCCGGAGTGTCTTCCTCTGTTAGAGATGCGGCGCAGATCATGCCTTGGGATTCGAGTCCCCGCATTTTCCTGGGTTTGAGGTTGGCGACGACGACGACTTTTCGGCCGATGAGTTTTTCAGGCTCGTACCATTCGGCGAGACCGGCGAGGATCTGTCGGGGTTCTGGTTCGCCGAGGTCGACCTCGAAACGGAGCAGTTTATCGGCGTTTGGAACCCGCTCAGCGGCCTTTATCTCGCCAACCCGGAGCTCGACTTTGATGAAGTCGTCGATGGTGATGTAATTGTCGGTTGACGGTTGATCGTCGCTCGTGGTTCGTTGATCCGTGGATGTTGCAGCACTGCCCTGGGCGATCGGTGTAGACTCACTGCTTTCCGTCTGACCACTGTCCACCGACAACTGACCATTCTCTTTAATCTCATTCATAACTTTCGATTTATCGATTCTTGGAAAAACTCCTTTCGTTTCCCCGATCGCGGTGCCGGGTGCGAGCTCGCCCCATTTAAGTTTTGCGGGGTCGAGTCCGGAAATATCTTCGCTGAGGCCGATCTGGCTATAAATATTCTTCGAAGCCTCAGGCATAACGGGATACAGCATAATGCTGAGCCAACGCAGAGTCTCGCATGCACGGTAAAGCACTGCATCTAAGGTCTGAGCCTGCTTTTCATCCTTTATCAGCTCCCAAGGCTTCGCATCTGATATCAATTTGTCCACGCGGGCGATGACCGTCCAGAGAGTTTCGAGCGCAAGGCTCATCTCGAAATTCTCAAACCTGCGGTTAAATTCGTCCCGCGCGTGCTCGATCACTGAAACGATATCTTGCCCGTCGGGGTCGATGCCCGCTCGCCGGGCATGCAAATAGTTTTCCTCACTTATTTTGCCGTCGGGAACATTGCCGTCGCGGTATTTTGTGATCATCGAGAAGGTTCGGCTTGCCAGGTTGCCGAGGCCGCTCGCGAGATCAGAATTTGTCCGGTCGATCAGATTTTCGTAGCCGAACTTTCCGTCCTGCCCAAAAACCATGTCTCGAAGCACAAAATATCGAACGGCATCGATTTGAAAATGCCGATGTAACACATCGACTTCGATGACGTTACCCATTGTCTTTCCCATCTTGCGGCCATCCGCATCAAGCCACATACCGTGGGCATAGACGGTTTTTGGAAGATTCAGCCCGGCAGCGTTGAGAAACGAGAACCAATAGACAGTGTGAAACCTGAGAATGTCTTTGCCGACCACATGCACGACATTTTGCCAGTATTTTTCAAATCCGACCGATGCCCGTTCTTCATTTCCGTAACCGATCGCCGTAATGTAGTTTGAAAGAGCGTCCAGCCATACGTACATGACGTGCTCATCGTCATCGGGAACCGGAATGCCCCAAGAGACCGAGCTTTTTAGCCGACTTATCGATAGGTCCTGCAGCCCGCCTCGGACAAACGAAAGCACCTCGTTTCGACGACCCTCAGGACGCACCAGGCCCGGAGCGGACTCGATCGTTTCGATGAGAAAATCGTCGTAATCCGAAAGGCGAAAGAAATAACTCTCTTCGGACACTTTATCCAGCGGCCGTTCGTGTATCGGACAATGCGGCTGGTCACTGCCATCTGGCACGTAATATTGCTCCTCGGTCTTGAATTCGGCACAGGGGGCGCAAAACCAACCTTCGTAAAACCCCTTGTAGATCGCATCGTTTCCCTTTGGCGTCTTATTCCTAGAGATCTCACGCCACAAATGCCGGACGCCCTCATAATGAAACGGCTCGGACGTACGCATGAAGATATCGTAACCGCTATTTTCGCCGTCGAGCCCAAAATCATGGAACATCCGTTGGAGTTCGCCCGAGATATAGTCGGCCTGCTCCTTAGGAGTTCGCCCATTTTTTCCCGCCGCCCGCTGGATGTTGATGCCATGTTCATCAGTCCCGGTCAGAAAATAGGTATCAAACCCGCGCTGCCGCTTGTGCCGCTGTATGGTGTCCGCGACGATCGTCGTATACAGATGCCCGAGATGCGGCAGGCTGTTGGCGTAATAGATCGGGGTTGTAATGTAGAACGTATCGAGCATCACTCTAAACTGCTGTAGACAATTGATTTATTCTTGCACTGACGAAATTCCGGGTAGGACGTCCACACTTTACCAGATCATTTTTCGATTCTCCCTTTATCGGCAGCTGCAAACTCATCCGTATCTTTGTAGCGGGGCATCGCACGCGAATTTGCTATCTTAAGACCGATCGCCAGGCCGAGTTCGGTGTTTTGGATCATCGCCGACGCGTCCCACCAATCGTAATATTGATCAGATGGCTGGTGATAGTATTTGGCAGTGTAATTGCTGAAGAAGTTGAGGGCTTCGCCAGTCAGCGGCTTTATAAAATCATCGCCGTGCCGAAGCGAGATCGCGGGCACACCGACCTTTGCAAATGGGAAATGATCGGAACGGAAAAAGAATCCCTGCTCGGGGCGCATGTCACCCTCGAGGGTCATTTTGCGTTCGGCTGCGACTGCCTCGACAATCTCGCCAAGCGTTGACCGTTCTGAGCCGAGAGCTGAAAAATCCCTCGTCTTTCCGAAGAAATTCACACCGTCGATATTGACGTTTCCAGCGATCTTATTTAGCGGGATCAACGGATTTGCTGCAAAATACTCGGCGCCCAAGAGTCCCTGTTCCTCGGCTGTTGGAAACAGGAAATAAGAAGATCGTTTTGGCCGCTGATTTTTCGGCATTTTGGCGATCACCTCTCCGATGCCTATCACGGCGGCGACCCCTGACGCGTTGTCGTAGGCTCCATTATAAATTCGGTCACCGGTCGAATCTGGCTCACCGACACCGAGATGATCCCAATGGGCCGTGTAGAGAACGTATTCGCTCTTCATTTTCTTGTCGCTGCCCTCGATCTTCCCGACGATATTTGGAGACTCAAAAGTTCGCATGTCGGTTTTCAT
>JBGSXN010000268.1:0-7617 GCA_041751355.1 Pyrinomonadaceae bacterium | reverse complement strand
TATGGTGGCCAGGGACGGGGTCGAACCGCCGACACGCGGATTTTCAGTCCGCTGCTCTACCAACTGAGCTACCTGGCCATTTCGTCTTTTGCGAATGCAAAGCGGCGAATTTGTTAGTCTAAATAAGCGGTTTAATGATGTCAAATCAAGGCAGGGTTAGCTGACCGCGATCAGGGCCGCAACAGAAATATGTTGACTTTCGGACCAAAAGGCATATAATTCTCTTTGTCGGCTGAACGCCTATTCAGCCGGAACGATAGTTAAATACCTGCCCGTGCCGGTTTGACCGCCGTACCTGACCCCCGGGGACGCAACCGTTAAGCCGGCACAGCTCTTTTTAAACCGACAACTTGAAACCGGACCGAATACTGCCGTCCGGACTATGCCGTGGCCGTGTCCGCTTTGACAAACCCGAGCATCTCTTTGACCTCAAGTTCTATCCTGCCGAGCAGTTCCTCATTAGTTTTGAGCATATTCTTAACGTTGTCGCGGCCCTGGCCGAGACGTTCACCTCGATACGAGAACCATGCTCCGCTCTTCTCGACAATATTGTGATTAACAGCCAGATCGAGCAGGTCGCCCTCTTTTGAGATCCCCTCGCCATACATAATGTCGAACTCCGACTCACGGAACGGCGGTGCACACTTGTTCTTGACGACCTTCACGCGTGTCCGGTTACCAACGACCCTGTCGCCATCCTTGATCGCGCCGATCCGGCGAATGTCGAGCCTGAGACTAGCGTAAAACTTCAATGCTTTACCGCCAGTGGTAGTTTCGGGCGAGCCAAAGAAAACACCGATCTTCTCGCGAAGCTGGTTGATAAAGATAAAGCAAGTGTTCGAGCTAGAAACGATCGCCGTTATCTTTCTCAACGCCTGCGACATCAGCCTCGCCTGCAGACCAGGCAGCGAATCGCCCATTTCACCGTCGAGTTCGGCTCGCGGGACTAGGGCCGCAACTGAGTCGATAACGATCACATCAACACTGTTAGAGCGAATCAGCGTCTCGGCGATCTCTAGGGCCTGCTCGCCTGAATCCGGTTGTGAGATTAGCATGTCGTCGATATTGACGCCGAGCTTGGTCGCATATTCCGGGTCCATCGCGTGTTCGGCGTCGATGTAAGCGCATATGCCACCCGTTTTCTGCGCGGACGCGACAACTGTCAGGGCGAGTGTCGTTTTACCAGAACTCTCCGGCCCGTATACTTCAACTATCCGTCCCCGAGGAAAACCGCCTACGCCGATGGCGGCATCGAGGCTCAGGCAATTTGTCGAGATCGCTCCGATATCCTCGTGAGGACGCTCGCCGAGGCGCATTATTGAACCTTTGCCAAACTTCTTCTCGATCTGCAGTAATGCAGATTCGATCGCTTTACCTTTATCCATGCTCATATAGTCTCCCCCAAAATAACTCCGACTCCGGCCAGATAGACTTAAGATCGAACCGATCTCAAGCATACCAGAGCGGCGGTGTGAATGCAACACCGTTGCATTAATGCAACACAGGCTTTTTTGCGTAGGCCGAAATGTGAGTTCCGGCGATGACGATTTCGGCAAGTGTAAACCAAACCTTTGCGCTTTTCAAGAGAATTCATCTGCCAGCGGGCGCGATCTTTAATCGCCGCTACTGCTTTAGCGGACTGGCGATTGCGGCGAACTGACGATTCAGGGTGTGTTATGAAATAATATTTGCATAACACGCTTGATAACCGTTAGAGTTTCCTCTTAACGCCTTTCGATCCAAAATGAATTTTGCTGGTCAGACACTGGATGGTAAATACCACATAGAACGCGAGTTGGGGCGCGGCGGAATGGGTACCGTTTATCTTGCCGCGCATCTCGGCACCGAGCGTCCCGTAGCCGTCAAGATCATCTCACCTCAGTTCATGGAGCGGTCCGAATTTATTGAGCGTTTTCGCCGTGAAGCCCGGGCTGCCGGTCGGCTTCGCCATCCTAACGTTGTTAACGTCACCGACTTCGGTTTTGCAGATACGAAAGATGGCCAGGTGGCCTATCTTGTTATGGAATATCTCGACGGGTGCACGCTCGGCGAGATCCTGGACGAAGAAAAGAATCTGCCTGTCGGTTGGACGCTCGACATTATAGATCAGGTCTGTTCGGCCGTGCATGAAGCCCACCTGCAGGGAATAATTCATCGTGATCTAAAGCCGGATAATATCTGGCTCGAGCCAAATCAACGTGGCGGTTATACCGTCAAGGTACTGGATTTCGGCATCGCGAAGCTCGAAGAGCACGGTGAAGAGGCATCAAACGGTGAAATGCCCGATAGCTATGGGCGGTCAACTCATACTCTGATTTCGGATGCGCGGGCAACATTCGCTGGAGCCGACCCAGATGCAACCCGGTTTGAAGGAATCGCGGGCACGCAGATATCGGAAAAGGCAACGATCGTACAAGCCGCGGACCACGCTACCTTGAATGCACCGGTGCAGCCTGCACAGGCAGCCGCCGGCGGCTCGGAAAACCGGACGGCCATAATGACCAGCGGCGAGGTCGACAAGGTTTCGGCCAGCGATCAGGACACAGTCGGCACTAAGTTGATCTCTGGTGCTGACGAGAACTTGAACCGCACAACGGGCCAGTCGCTTTACGATCGACATAGTTCGGCCGAGTTGACCCGTGTCGGTGCCGTTCTCGGAACCCCGCTTTATATGTCACCCGAACAGTGTCGCGGTGAGCAACTCGATCAGCGATCCGACATTTATAGCCTGGGCGTAATTGCATATCAGATGCTGTCGGGATCTCCGCCTTTCGAGGGTGACTTTAAAGACGTTATGGAGTCCCATAAGTCGGTAGAGCCGCCACCGCTGAAGGCAAAAGGCATTCGGCGAAAGCTGAAAACGGTCATTCACCGATCAATGGCGAAAGATCCGGACAACCGGCCTGTCTCGGCAGAAGCCTTCGCGAGCGAGCTTCGGTCGCGGTCTGAGGGCATCGGCGAACTACTTCGCCGGGCTCTGGTCATTTATAGTGAGCACCTGCCAAAGTTTCTTTTGCTGACGGCTTTTTTCGAGATCCCCGTTATCCTTCTGACGCTGTCGCAGATGTCCCTGTCTTTTTTGCGGGTCAGCGGCATTATCTCAGAAACGGTTGGCAAGATCGCTGTCAGCATTAATGTACTCTTGCTGACCCTGGCCAGTGCATTCTGTGCGACCCTGGTAATTGGTTCGATCGTTTGGATCGTCTCGCAATACCTCGCCGTGCCGCTGCGTCCGGTCAGGTTAAGACCGGCCCTCAATGTCCTAAGACGAAAATGGAAAAGGGTCGCCGCGACGGGGGCCTTAGCGGCATTGACACCCTTTGTGGCCACGATCATCATCGCGGTTGTTGCATTCGCGGTTTTCGGAGGCATCACCAAACTGGCGTCGATGGCTACCGGATTTGACCTTAAGGCCCTTATTGTCGGAGGGGTAGCAGCCTTTTTATTCGCAATAGCCGGATTTTTCCGGGTGTATGTTGCCTGTATGCTTGTGACGCCGACGGTGATGATGGAATCGCTGCGTATCCGAGAGGCTTTTCGCCGTTCTCGACAGTTAACTAACCGCGCCTTTGCCACCTCTTTAGCAGCAACAATGATAATGTTCCTGATCCCGATGTTTATGGCCGGCACGCTAACTTTTATTGTGCATCTTTCGGCCAAGGCCCTTGATCCGCCAAAAACCGACACCGCGGTGGTCACAGAGGCAGAGAAAACGAAAGTTCCGGCGGCGGAAACTGCGGCAGCCGAAACTTCAGCGGCAGAACCCGAACCCGACGGTCCGAACGTAAACATTTCACTGCGGAGTGGTACCCCGGTCAAGATCAAGGACGATAAGAAAAGCGTGCGTGAGCGAGTCAAAATGACCGCGCTCGAGTCGGTTATTAATCTCTTCTGGCTTCCGCTGCAGATCCTTCTGCTCTCTTTTTCCGGGGTCATTGGGGCCTTGTTATATCTAAAAACCCGGCTGGCGGGCGGTGAGTCTATGACCGATCTCATCGAACGTTTTGAGGACGATGGGCGTCCAAGAAAGAAGTGGCAGGAACGCGTTCGGCAAAGATTGATCCGATCGGGGCGCATTCCCAGCAAGTCATAGAAAATGCATTTCCCTGCAATAAAGGTTTTATTTACGATCTGCATCATGTTCCTCGCGTTAACAGGTGTCGTCGCCCAGGACGTGTCGCGCGAGTTTCGTATCGATACGGGCGGAACGCTCGAGATCGTCAACCGGTCAGGCCGTGTTGCCATCAGGGCAGTCCCGGCGGCGGGCGGGGTCTCGACACAGCCAACATTTATCGCAACTGCCGCAGAAGGCTTGTCAGACGCTGAAATAAAGGTAAATGTGGGTTCAGGCCGGACGGTCATAACCGTGGCAGCCAGCGGGCGACAGAAACGCATCGACATTACGCTGTTGGTCCCCGAACGTTTAAGTGTCCGCATCGAGACATCAGCCGGCGCCATTGAGGCCGCGGGCAACTTTCGCTCGATCGACGCAAAGACCGAGACGGGTACCATCGTCACCGACGTACCCGAGGCCGATATCACTTACCAATTCCTCTGGACCGAATCTCGCCCGCGATATCTGGCCGATTTCGATCTGAACCCAATTAAAGAACGTGCGGCCGGCCGGTTCGAGATAAAAGGAAAGCATCGGGGCGACGAAACACTAAATAAAATTTCAAGACCGATCGTCTCTGAAACGGAAGTCGACGAAGCCCCAGTGCCGTTATCGGTCGATCTCAAACTATCAACAGCCCGGGGCATAATATTGCTTAACGTTCCGCCAAACGAGGTGATGAGCGACCTGCGTGAGCGGCCATTGACTAATGCGGCAAAGGCGATCGTCCGCAGCGGCGATTCCCTTCTGATGGAAGCGATTAGACGTGCGAGCCCGCGGTATTTCGGCGACTATTCCCGCACTTTGCCGCCGCTAGGCATGGAACCGAGATTCGCAAACCGTACCGGCGGTGTCGCTGTTCCGAATGCGGCTGTGAAGACCGCATTTGTGAGAGTTACGGATCTAAAAAACCGTGCGATTCCGGGCCTCGGGCCAGCGGATTTCGAGGTGGTCGAAAGCGGCGTAGAACGTCAGGTGCTGTCCGTGGAACGGTCAACCGCTCCATTCAATCTGGTCCTGCTGCTCGATGTATCAGGCAGCGTCGAGAATTACGTAAACTTTATCAGGAAAGCGGCTCGCAACTTTGTCGAAACTGTCGGAAGTCAGGACCGCGTCTCGATCGTGATCTTCAACGAGGATGTCAAGGTTCTCTCGACCTTTACTACCGATAAAGGATTGCTCTCGGAGAGTTTGGATACGTTCGACGCAGGCGGGGGCACTGCCTATTATGACGCCCTCGCATATACGATCAGCGATTCCCTGCGGCCGCTGAAAGGCGAGCGAACGGCGATAGTCGTGTTAACTGATGGCGATGATAACCGGTCTTTTCTGCCTTTTGACTCACTGGCCAGATCGATTCAGGAAAGCGGAGCGTTGATCTATCCGCTATATGTCCCATCGGCCCTGATTGCCCTCGCCTCTCAGAATGCTAATGCCGACATCGACCCGCTGCGCATGAAATATATGTCGCTGACGGCGAAATCCGAGGGTGAGGGTGAGCGCCTGGCCCAACTATCCGGCGGCGTTTACTATCCCATATCCGAAGTGGGCCAGATCCAGAAGGCGTATGAGGATATCGTGCTTCAGATGCGTTCGGCCTACCTCGTGACCTATCGTTCCGACTCCGTGATTCCCGCTGGTAACGGAGCCTCGCCGAGGCTCAAGATAAGATCAAAACGAGAAAATACTTTTGCTACGGTTACTAGAGTAATAGCCTCGGGCGACTGAATGTATAATCTATTTCAGACAGATGAAGAACACCGGTAGCCAATTTTAATCTTCCAGAACCCTGTCCATTACTTTTGCCCTTTCCATAAGTGTCGTGTATTGATTGTTACGTAATGAATATGCCCCTCGGATATTATTGGGCCGCACTAAAGGAAATGATCCTATCAACCGGAAACTTCATTTCCGGTTGATAGGATCGAGATCAGTACCTTGATCGGTTTTGTGGGAAACTGTTTACGAGTTGGCCGTGATGATAAATTCATCCTTGGGAAATACTTACCACATTCTTTATTACATTCGATCTGAGTGGGAAAAGTTTATTATCATTGCTTTTCGGACATAATCTGAATAAATTGACCAAAATATCAAACCTCCAGCCAACCGCCTAAATGGTTTTTTTATGGTTACTAAGCCTTTTAAAGGGAAACGAGACCGGATCGAACATTTGATAATCGTGAAAAAATAAAAGATTTATGACCGTTTTCGAAAGGTTTTGACGCATTAGTACTTAAGAAGGTGTAAAAGAACAAAGAGGGGCCGGCCGATATAGGCGGTTTTTCCCATTTCGGACCCGCAGCATGCGGTCCAGGCCGTTCCCAGTTGCCGATCGAAACCGGGGCATTTAGGTAGTTCAATTTTTCATGACCGATACCACACCATTTCGCGAGGGGGACCAAACGCCGGCGGTAAATGCACGGATGGTCGCCGGAATGCGTTTTGTCTTGTCGATCTCGGCCCTCGCGGTCATATTCATAGACCCGACTGAGCCTGACCGCCTGGTCTCGGCAACGTACGCGGCGTTGATCGCTTATTCCTTATATAGCTTGGTACTTCTTGTCTATGTATTTAACGACAAGAGTCAGAAGTTTCCCTCGTTTTATAATCCTTATTGGCTGGATGTAGGGTGGTATTTGCTTTTCATCACTCTAAGCAGCGGCACCGGCAGCATTTTCTTCTTTTTCTTTTACTTTGCGATCCTCAATGCGTCTTTCTTAAAAGGTCTTCTTACAGGTCTTAAAGTGACCGTTGTCTCCGCAGCGGGATTCACTATCCTTGGCTATCTGTTGGCGCCCGGAGCGGACGAATTCGAGCTCGGCCGGTTCCTGATCCGCCCGCTGTCGCTGCTTATGCTCGGCTACATGATCTCCTTCTGGGGCGGGAAGCAGACCACGACCCTGAGGCGTTTGAACCTTCTCAGAGATATCGGCATTCGATCAAATCCGCGTTTCGGTGCCGAACGGACGATCGCCACCAATCTCGAATTGCTTCGCGAATTTTACCGAGCCGATTCCTGTATCATGATCACTAAAGAGGGCGATCCGGACGAATACGTCCTAAGAAGGGCCGAGGCTTCAAGCGACGGTTCGGCTGTGGTCACCAGGCCTCTTGATGAGCGTTTCGCCGGCCAGATGCTCTCGCTGTCACCGAAATGCGCGGCCATATTCGAAACGCGGCACGCCACATCCTTTCTCAATCCCGAGCGGCTTCACCTGTACGATTGCGAAGCAAAGGCGTTCGTCAGGTCCGACGAACTCCCCTTTGTTACGCTAGCCGAGCAGCTCGATGCCCGGGCATTTATGACAGCGCCCGCCAATTATCGCGGGGTATCGGTAGGCCGGCTCTTTGTAGTCTCCGCGAGCTCAAATCCGTTTGAGCCGTCTGACATCACGTTCCTGATGCAGGTGATCGACCATTTCTTTCCGATCGTGGAGAATATCCGGCTCGTTGACCGTCTCGCATCAGACGCTGCGGACGAGGAACGCAAAAAGATCGCC
>JBGSXN010000267.1:0-2670 GCA_041751355.1 Pyrinomonadaceae bacterium | reverse complement strand
AAAACAACTAACATTCGGTGGTGAGAATGCAGAGGCATATTTTTCTCCGAACGGAAAAAAGCTTGTGTTTCAGTCTAAGCGCGACGGCCGCGATTGCGATCAGATCTACACAATGAACATCGATGGGTCGAAGACGAAAATGGTCTCGACCGGAACGGGCCGCACGACGTGTGCTTTTTTCTTCAATAAAGGCAAGAATATCGTATATGCTTCCACCCACGAGGGGTCGAAGAAATGTCCACCGAACCCTGATTTTTCTCAAGGCTACGTTTGGCCTGTCTATCCTGATTACGACCTCTATACCTCAACCGCCGACGGTAAGAATCTCAAGAAGCTTACAAATTCGCCGGGCTACGATGCCGAAGCCACTGTCAGCCCCGATGGTAAAAAGATCGTATTCACATCGCAGCGTGACGGCGACCTCGATCTTTACTCGATGGGTATCGACGGCGGAAACATTAAGCGGCTGACAAACGAAGTCGGTTATGATGGCGGAGCCTTTTATTCACCGGACGGCAAGATGATCGTTTACCGTCGCTCTACATTTACTACCCCGGCAGAGATCGCTCGATACAAGTCGCTGCTGGAAAAACATCTGATCGTTCCAAACGTTTTTGAGATCTGGGTTATGAATGCCGACGGCAGCAATAAAAGGCAGGTAACAAAACTCGGGTCCGGATCATTTGCACCTTATTTTACGCCTGACGGCATACGGATATTGTTTTGCACTAATTATTTCGCGACCGATCCGCGTAAACGAAACTTTGACCTTGCCCTGATCAACCTTGACGGCACCGGCCTCGAGCGAGTGACATTCAATGAGACATTCGACGGGTTCCCGATGTTCTCGCCGAACGGCAAAAAACTGGTGTTCGCTTCGAACCGTAATGCTGCCAAAGAGGGCGATACTAACGTATTTATTGCTGACTGGGTTAATTAGTGATCAAGTCAGGAGAGCTGGGAAGATTCACAAGATTTAGGGTCAGGATGAGAATCGTAATATAGTAGGCCTGACCCTATTCTTCCTATTTGACCCTATTCTTCCTATTTGTCGTACTTGTCGGACGTTTGCAGGAACCGTTTCAGGTTCTTAATACGCCAGAAAACGAGCGGTTCACAAATATCGACGAACATCTCGCCGATTTTCCGTATGTGAACGGCAAGCTTTTCGAAGTGATCCCGCCGACCGCGCATTTTGATAGCAAGATGCGGCAAGGCGTTCTCGATTGCTGCATCTCGACTGGAGCCGCATTTCGCCCGTGATCTTTGGCTAGATGTTTCAGAGCGTGATGAACCCGGTGGAACGTCGCAATATCGAGGCTCACTACACCAGCGAGACCAACGGTGGGAAAAGGCCGCTCACGACATTGTGCTTGACTCGTAACACGCAATGGGTTAAAAATGACTGCAAATTTGACAATTCGCACCTTGCGTTAGGAGATTCGAATGATTCGATCCTGTGGCTGTTTTCTCATCACTCTCGTTGTATCGGCGGTGTGCATCGCCCAGCCTGCGGTATCCACTTCCAGAAGCAATAAAGGAATTACCGAGATCACGGGAAAGGTCCTCGGACATGATGGCAAGCCGATGGCACGCGCCGTGGTCATCATTTCGTCATCACCATACGACAGGTATATTGACAAGGCAGAGGCCGATCAGAATGGGAATTACCGATTGAGTACCGACAGGAGCGGGTTATTTGTAATTGGTGCAACCGGTATCAATCATCCGTATGTCAGTTCCATTTTGATGATCGAAAAGCCGCGAAAAGTGCAGCTCGACATAATTCTAACTTCTGGCGGATATCGAGACACTCTCGATGAAGCGACGGTAGTGGCAGAGAACGTTAGAGGGGCATTGGGTTTGTTCAGGAAACAGCCGGATGGCACATATGCGGCAGAATTCGACAGCAAAGAAAAGTCCCTTCAGTATGTCATAAGCAAGGTTTCCAAACTTGGTACGATCAATGGCACTCAGGCAGAAAGCTTCGTGCTTCACGATTCCGGAACGATTTATTTTTCGATCGCAACGCCAACTGAAGGCAAGGTGCGAATTACGCTTGACCCTGCCAAACTTCCTCCATACTCCGGTCCCGCAAGGTTTACTTTTGGGGAACAAAAATCGTTAGACGCGCAATTGCACGCAATCTATCGTGCAATGGAAGAAAGAAAACCAGGCCCGCAGCAGGTACCTGCGAAGCCCACAGACTCAGAAATCACTGAGCTTACCGGTAGGATACGCAGAGAGAAAGGTGCGGAGCTAAAAAGGATGCTCTGGCTCAACTATTTGGACCTGACGGTCGGTGTCGGTGCGGCGGACCCGACGCTTGTCGCACAGGCGCTTGATGCTTTGCCGCCAACCTCAAGACTGTGGAGATTGAGATTCGACCTGGTCGACAGGGCCGTAGCCGCCGCAAACGAACCCGCGAAATATGCCTCGTACGTCGAATCTACAATAGATGCGTATTCGGAGACCCTCAAGACTGCCGCGATCTCGGGAATAATCGGGAATGCGTTAAAGGACAAGGACGACGCAAAAGCAGATACTTATTTGCGGAAACTGGCTCGCGAATTTCCAGATCATCCCGCGACAAAGGGTTGGCGAAAGATGATGGAGCGAGGAAAATCGGTGACTCACGGAAAAATGGTCCCTGCGTTCGCCTTTAATTCG
>JBGSXN010000266.1:0-11880 GCA_041751355.1 Pyrinomonadaceae bacterium | reverse complement strand
TAGCTGCCGGGCTAGGAACGAAAGATTATCCCCGCGTCTTTTGCGAGACGCCTCGCCCCGGTTTAGCGATTTACCGCTAAACTTTGGTTCCCCCGCGCCGATCGTCATCAAATCGGCTTCGGTGATCAACTTTTCAACAATTGCTAGTCTAGCACCGGGACGTGGGCAGTTCAAGGTTTTATTTGAAAAAGAGGGGCCATAAATTTGGCGAGCAAAAATATCTACCGGCTAGGGTAAAAGTGGTAGAGCATCGCATACACAACTACACCGGTCAGAGCGACATAAAGCCAGACTGGAAAAACCAGGCGTGCGATCCGTTTATGGGCGTCATAATGCCCTTTCAGTCCCCTAACCAAGGTGAGTATTACAAATGGCCCGACAAGGGCGGCGAGGACAGTGTGAGAGGTGAGGGTGGTGAAGTAAACGGGCCGTATGAGCCCCTCGCCTGTGAATCGGGTCGGCCCCACGCCAAAGTAATATGACCGAAGGGCATGATGGGCCACATAAAAGAATAAGAAGAGAGCCGAAACCGAGCTTGCGGCGATCATGCAAAAACGGTGGGCCGCAACCTTGCGATTCCAAATGAAATAGAACCCCGTCATTAAAAAAACGCTGCTCACAGCGTTCAATGCCGCATTCAAATGAGGAAAAATATGGAGCAGGTCCATCGCTTATTTCCAATATCCCAGCAATACAAACAGAACCACCCAGAGTGCACCCATAAAATGCCAGTACCATCCTACAACCTGGGCCAGGGCCCTTCGACGGATGATCTCATCCTCCGTTGCCCAGGGCCGCCAGGTTCTGAGCAAAACAGCCCCAAGGGCGATTATGCCGCCGAGCACATGTACGGCATGCACCGCCGTAAGTACGAAAAAGAAACCGGCATAGGGATTGCCCGTCATGTAAAGGCCGCGTGCCGTGAGTTCGACCCAGGCAAGCAGCTGCGAAGAAATAAAGGTTCCGCCGATCGCTGCCGTGGCTATAAACCATTTTTTGGCTATCCCCTGATTGTCCGTATCGACAGCCACTTTTCCCAAATGATAAGTAACACTCGAAACGAGGATCAGAAAGGTACTGAACCAGACAGGCAGCGGAAGGTCGAAAGGGCGCCACTCGGCAACATTATTTGTCGCAATGACCAAGTATGCGGCAACAAGACCGCCAAAGGTCATTAGAACGACTAGTAAGAGGAAGGCCGTAAGGATCCTGGAGATTCCTGGTCGGAATGGCTCGACCTCAGAACGATCGCCGTCGTCAGGACCGTCGCCGCCACCGCCTGGGTTTTTTCCGCTGCCGTTGCCGACCGAGCCTGAACTTCCCGTAAGACTCCGCTTTCGGAGTTTTCGGTTTACGGGTTCTTCAATAATCTCAGCGGCCCCTATCTCCATAAGATCAACGTTTATCAGCGACCATCAAAATGAAAAGAAGCGGAAGGTATATGACAGTTACAAGCAGCAGCCTCTTGGAAGACCCGATAGATCGCGAGCGGGCTGAACTAATGCTTGCCCAGAGAAACCAAACCCCTAAAATGCAGGCCCCGACCAAAAATATATTGCCGGAGATGCCGAGAAAGAATGGTGCCAGGCTGACAGGAAACAGCATGATGGCGAACAGAACGACCTGGCGAAACGTCAGCCTGCCCTCCGGATCTAGGACCGGCAGCATTAAGATCCCTGCCTTTTTGTACTCATCGCGATACATCCACGCGATAGCGAAGAAATGAGGAAATTGCCATAGAAACTGCATCGCGAAGAGTGCCCATGCTCCCAGTGTTATCTCATTCGCCGCAGCCGTCCAGCCCATTAGAGGCGGTAATGCTCCCGGAAGAGCACCGATAGCCGTGGACGCAGAGGTACGCGTCTTTAATGGGGTGTACACGAGCACATATCCCACGATCACCACCAGGCCCAGGAATGCGGTGAGAGCATTTACATAGAAAAAGAGATACGCCTCCGCAGCTAAGCAAAGAGTGATGCCGAAAATAAGGGCTTCCCTCTCCCCAACACGATTGGTCGGAAGTGGACGCAAGGCCGTCCGTAGCATCAGAGGATCAATATGCCGTTCCCAGTATTGGTTAAGGGTGGCCACGCCGAAAGCGAGCAGCGTGATGGCGGCCATCGAATGAGCAAAAAGGACTGTATTAAATGTCCCGGCGGTACCGAGATAAAACGCGGCAGCCGACGTCAGCACAAGGAGGACCGCGATCCGCGGCTTTGTCAGCTCAATATATGCGGCGGCTTTTTCCCGAGTTCCGGCGATCCGCGGCTGCTCAATTTCAACTGTTAACGTGTCCATCGATAATTCCCAAATGCAACAGTAATTTAAAGAATAGCGTCTAATATCGTGATTTCAAAGCAACGCATCATTATAAGCCGTGCTTTTCCCGAAAAGCAGAACTAATTTCGGGATGAGTGACAAAACGCAGCGGCTAGGCTATTCTGTCAACTAAATTACGATGTCAACCGCAGAGGAAACCTTTAAGCAACAACCGGTAACCAAACGGCGATCAACACCGATCCTTAACCGAAGCCTGGACTTTATTAGCTCGGTCCGTTTTGGCGTATTTCAGCTATGTGTCCTGGTCGTTTTGTCGATCATCGGTATGTTGATCGTTCAGCAGAACGTTCAGGGCTTCGATAGTTACTTCATTTCGCTCACTCCTGCAGAAAAGCTCGTTTTTGGGTATCTTGGCTTCTTTGATATTTATCATAGCTGGTATTACAACGTTCTCCTGCTGCTACTTTCGCTGAACATTGTCCTCGCCTCTATCGACCACTTTCCGACCTCATGGAAGTATCTCTCTGAACCAAAATTAACTGCCACAAAAGAGTGGCTTCTGAAACAGAAATCTGCGTCTTCCTTCGAGATCGAAACGGGCGACGAGGTAAAGGCGGCGGAACGGATCAAAGAGGTGTTTGCCAAGCACGGTATGAAGCCGGTCGTTACACAGGCTCAAACGATGGAATATGGGGTCGATGCGGACGGAAGGAAAGATTTTTCGGTTGTAAAGAACAGAACATCGACAGTCGTATTTGGTCAAACGTGCAAAGTTAACAGACTTGGGGCCTATATCGTTCACGTTGCTCTTTTGACCCTATTTCTGGGCCATTTCGTATCGCTTCAGACCGGCTTTGACGCGGATGTCCGTATGATCCCCGGGGCGTCGACCGACGAGATCCAGATGATCCAGTTCGATCTGGACAAAAAGGAAAAGTTTAACGTCAAACTTCCCTTTTCGATGGAGTGCACAGACATACAACAGCGTTTGATCGATCCCACAGGCTCGATCGACGTTAGCAATACACTGGATTGGCGAACCCAACTAAAGATCGATGATCCCGAGTACGGGTCGCAGATCGTCGATGTCAGCATGAATAAGCCGTTCCATTATCGCGGTTACCGTTTTTTCCAGGCGCAGACGATCCCGGTTGGGCATGGCCGGGTCATAGATATCGAGGCTACGCCGCAGGACGGGGGTCAACCGGTGTCGGCGACCGTTAAACGCAACGGCAACGCGACCCTGCCGGACGGGACGACTATCGAATACAGCGAGTTTATGCCAGACTTCATATTGGGGCCGGATGGCCGGGCGGATACCAAGAGCGGCGATTATAATAACCCGGTCGCGATATTGAACGTCACACCGCCTGGGGGCGAGCGGACCCGCGTATTCGCTTTTGCACAAAAGCTTGCCGACAACATGCCCGTTGGAGCAGCTAAAGCGGGTTACAAGTGGCGTTTGACCGAGTTTGAAAAGACGCCGCTGGCACACGTCCTTTCGATCAAGTACGACCCTTATGACGCAGCATTCATTGCCTGGTATATCGGAGGATTTGGTTTAGTCGGGGCACTTGCATTTGTTTTCTTTTTCTCACACCGGCGTGTTTGGGCTCTGGTTGAAAAGGATGACGACGGGAAGGTGCAGGTTGTTCTGGCAGCAGATGCCAACCGAAACCAGATAGCCCTTAATGACAAGTTTGTGAAGATCTCAGATGACCTGAAAACTAACGAGGCTGATCAGTAATATGCAAGAAATAGAACGACTAGACAGTAATATGACGTGGAAATCCTGGCTTCCGGGAATCCTCGTAATTGGCGCTTCTTTCGGAATGGTCGGCCTGAGACTGGTGATCGGAGACTCTTTTATTTCGGACGGCGCCTTGATGATGCTCGCCCTTGCGAGTTACATACTGGCAGCCCTGTTTTTGCTGACGAACCTGTATGCGCCGTCGACGATGGCGGAAAAGATCGGTTTCTTCGGTGCCGCATTGGGCGTATTTTTTAATTTCTCGAGCTGGCTGGTCCGCTGGGTAAGTGCATACGAGCACGAGATCACGATCATGCGGGAAAGCGGCAACATGGAGAATCCGTGGCTATTTCGTTATATACCCTTCGCTAATCTCTATGACATGAGCCTTGCGTTCGCTTTCGGAGCGGGCATTGCCACCATTCTATTAGCGCGCCGGCCAAGCTTTCGTATTATTGGGGCATTTACCCTGCCTGTAGCTGCTCTGATACTGGTACTCGCCCGCTTTATTGGGGACGAGTTTATCGATCTGCCGCCGGTCCTCGATTCATATTGGCGCCCGATCCACGTCGGCGATGCCGCTCTGAGCTATGGCGTCGCGGCAGTTTGTTTTGGTGTAGCGGTGATGTATCTGCTTAAGGACGGGGTGAAGGTGGAAGCTATGGCCATATGGTCAAGCATCTTTGGTATTTCGGTCCTGGCCACGATCAGCAAGTTTTCTGTATTCACCGAGTTTGTATATCGCGCCGGTTTATTCGTCCCGAATGAGATCGGCAAAAAGCCGTTTTCCGCCCCATTTCGCCTCGAGATCCCCTACGTTGGTCCGGTGTTGGTCATTGCCGGAATTTTGTTGGCGGGCACCATTATTTCGTTCCTGATATATCTGTATCAAAATAACGAAAAGGCCAAGACCATCGGACATTACTTTCTGCGCCTGGCGTTTGTCGCACAGGTCGTTTCGATCAGCCTGCTGATGGTTGGGATGAATGATAACTCGGCCGTGCCCAGCCGTCTTCAAGCGCAGCTTGCAGCCAACCCGAGTCAGTACATAGTCGCTGGTCAGCAAATGGCCGACAATCAGCAGCTTACGACACAGGAGCTGGCCCAATTGACACCCCGGCAATTTGAGGCCATGGGCCGAGCCTATGTGCAAAGCAGCGGCGATTCAATGTTTCTTAGCCTTAACACGAATCCGGTTGAGGTGGCATCACTGTTAACCGCGCTTGTCGGCACTCTGTTTATTCTCTTTTTTAGCTTCCGCACAGAGACACTTAGGGCTCGCCTTCCAAGTCTTGAATCCCTCGACGGGTTGATGTACAAGACAGCGTGTCTGGCATTTGCCGGACTTGCGATGCTGTTGATAACGGGAGCAATCTGGGCGAATGAGTCGTGGGGACGGCCATGGGGATTTGACTCGAAGGAAACCGGAGCGCTTGTGGCATGGTTGACCTATGCCGCTTTCCTGCACACCAGGATCTCACGCGGATGGTCCGGTCGAAGCTCGGCCTATTTCGCTATTGTCGGATTCATGCTCGTGATCTTTACCTACCTTGGGGTTAGTTATCTGCTCAAGGGGCTTCACAGCTACGCTTAGCGATCACTGGATAGTGACGCGTTCGACATTGAGAATGGAGTAACGATTGGTCGGGCCATTCTTTATGACCAGGGTAAGTACGCCCTTGTCGACGCTAAACCTTACGACCTCACTCATGGGGTGTTCGATCACCCCACCATCTTTTGTTTCGATTATTAGGCGGATGCTGGCAAGGGGATCTGCAGGCCTCGTGCTCTTCGAGGGCGGATTAGCGGTCGCTGACGGTCGGCGATCTCTTGCCGCAGGTGGCGCTTTCGAGTCTTCCCGTGTTGACACCCCTTCCTCGGAAGTCCGGGTACGGGAGGGACGATTGCCAAAGACCGTCTTCACATCGGGTGCTGGAATGGTTTTGCCAGGCTCTACGACTTCCCTGTCCCGATCCGCGGATGGTTTCTCAGAAATTGATTCGGGAGGAACAACTTCTTCCGGCGAAGATCTTGCGACGACCGGGCCATCATCGTATTCTGGCTGGCTAGAGGCGATAAAACTGCCGGCAAATTTGATCCTGAATGTTGCCGGGTCATCATTCGGCGTCCGGCCCTGGACCCTTAATATCAGCCGCATCGGCCGGCGCAGGTATATTAGCCTGCCTGTCTCGCTCAAGCTGGTATCGGCATACAGAACGATCTTTGTCAGTGGATTGAGCGAATCCGCTGTGTATACATCGATGTCTCCGGTCAGATTTCGCGAAACAAGATTTATAAAAATATCGCCCTGCCCGCCCTCGAAAGTATAGAAATAGGTTGTTAGACGAGAGTCGCCCATTGCCCGGGCCAGAATGGTTCCCTCGATCTCGTTAGTGGTCACGGGAGTCGGAAAATTCTGGTCGCGAGATTGGGCCGAAACGTTGAGCAATGCCCCGCAGACCACAAATAGCGCGGTAGCCAATAGTTTTAAAACAAATCCTTGCACTTAATTTAATTCTTTTCTCAAATGGACGAGCCGGGCGGTCTCGGAATAGCCCAGGCGTGCGTGGGCTTGCTGACTGACTATATTGTCGATCTCGGCGTCCGACGCCATTTCGGTGCTGCCTCGGCCCCGGGCCCAGTCCTCCGCGTATCGGACAAGCCTGGCTCCGATGCCTTGCTGTCGGAACATCGGATCGACGTACCAGCCTTCAAGATAACCAACGTTCTCAGTCTTGCAATCCTCGACATGAGAGCGAATGCTGGCCTCTAGGAAACCTGCGAGACTGCCGTCACCTACGTCGGCGACAGCAACGAACTGATCATTGGGATTTTCAATAATATCTACCATTTCTGCCTTATGGTCATCCTCATTCGAGCCATCCCAGAGAGCCTGACGAAGCCGCAGCCACTCAGCAAGATCGTTTTCCTCGAGGGCTCGGATAGTGATATCGGGGTCGGCCATTTCCACTGATTCTAACAGTGTTACAGAAGCAGAACAATAGCCATAAAAAGGCCGGCCATCTACTCGCCGGCCCGAACTAAATGCGGCTAATGGCCGGGCCTAATCAGCGCCTGCTGCGGCAGCCGAAACTTTGTCTTGCAATATTTCAAGGGCCTTCTTTAACTGAAGGTCTTCCTGCGGCTTTTCTGGGGTTGGTTTCGGAGCCGGCGTAGGATCCACAGCGGGAACCTGTTCCTGCTCGTCGATAAGACTCTCGACCTCGATCGGCTCAGGCGTTTCTGGCCTTTTAACCTCGATCGAAGGCTTGACACCCGTCGTGCCCCGCTCTTCACCCAAAAACGGTGTTCCGCTCGGCGAAGCCCACTTCGCAACCGTCAGAAGATAGCCTCCGCCGCTCGAGAGAGGAAAGAGCTTTTGCTCAGTTCCTGCACCGAAGGTTTTTTCGCCGACTACTTCCCCACGCTTTCTATCGAGGACCGCCGCGGCGACTACTTCAGCAGCACCGGCAGTTCCAAGGTCAGTTAAGACGACGAGGCCGCCATCGAATGCCGCCTTCGCGGGATCTGCAGCATAGCTCGATATTACTTTGCCTTCGCGGCCGATGACCTTGCCTATGTCACCGTTTCTGATAAAGAGATTCGCAACGGCGACACCTTCTGTCAGTTTGCCGCCAGCGACACCGCGTAGATCCAGAATGATCTTCTGAGCGCCTTGTTTTGTGAGATTCGCGATGTGGGTACGGATATTCTCGGACTCCCCGTCTTCGAGAGCGTAGACTTTGATGATACCCACCCGACCGGCCTCTATCCTTGATTCCGACGCCGGCGGTTTAAATGCTCCGCGGGTTACTTTAATTGTCTGAGGCCGAACACCCGCCCGTAGGATCCTCAGGCTAACCACCGTACCGGCATCGCCGCTCACGAGCTGACGGGCATCATAAAGAGAAATATCCCGCGTCGCTCTGGTATCTATGTACTCGATTACATCACCTGACCTCATTCCCGCGCGTTCCGCCGGCGAACCCTTAACTGCAGAGATGACGTATAGATAGCCGGAGATCTGCGAAAATTCTGCTCCGATTCCTACTTTGTTTGAAACCGGTGAGGCCTCAAAAGCTTTTACCTGTTCCGGTGTCAGAAAGGACGAATACGGGTCGAGGCCGCTGGCCAAACCGCGAAGTGCTCCCAACCGGACCTTCTCCATATTGGGATCATCCACATAATCATTCTGGATGTGCTGAAGAACAGATTCGACGATCCGAAGCTGTGCGGCTGCGTCATTGACCGGTTGCTGGGCTGAGGTCGTCAGCAGGCTGCCGACAAAGGGCAGGCCGCCGACAACGGCGTATGACGCAATTATTCCGGATATGATCAGGATCCAAAGCTTTCCGCGAAATGACATAAGGTACCTCTTGTGATAATTCTTAACCGAGTCTTTTACGAGAAATGATACAAATTTGTTATCGGCGGTCGAGACAAATAATTATCACTTAACGCTAATACAGGTGCAACAAAAAGAAACAACTAATCTTGACGTCTTTGCAGATGTTTCTAGGGTCCCGCCCGAGGGCCGGATCATAGCGATCGACCCCGGAACCAAACGATGCGGCGTCGCAATTTGCGATGAACTTCGTGTGACCACCAGGTCACTGCCGGTTATCGATCGATCCAGCTGGAAAAAACTGCTCATAGCTGTCAAAGAAATCGTCTCGCGGTATGATGCGAAAGCACTTGTAATGGGTTTGCCGCTCGAATCGGACGGCTCGGAAAGCGAAATGTCCGGCGAGGCGCGCGAGATGGCCCGTAAGTTTGCCCTTTCTCTGACCATACCCGTAGTGCTTCAAGACGAGCGCGTTACTTCATACGAGGCCAAAGCGAGGCTTTGGGAACGGGGATTATCATTAAAAGAAAGCCGCCGCCTCGTAGATAGCGAGGCAGCGGCGATTATTCTTAGCGATTTTCTGGACCGGGTTAAAGCACTATCTGGGAGTAAAAACTAAGACGTTCGGAGCAGCCTTCGCGACGGCGGCTTTGGAAAACGGAAATATCGCTGTCCCACCCTTCGACCAGAGATCGAACTGGTCCCTGAAATGCTTAGATCTCGGATCGCCACTCTGCCCCAATGGGATCAGATGCCGCGTAGCGTCCCAATTGCCCGGCACCGCTATAAAACGCATTGATACACCCGAGCCGACGTTGGGCGATTGGCCGCTGCCCGGAATGGGCACGGGTTTTATCGCGAATTGGGCACCCACAAACGGAGCTGAGGCCAGAGGATGTGGAAACCGGGACTGAAATTGTTTGCCCCAGACCCAATCTTTAGGATCAGGGCCCAATCGTTTTAGATCGGAGAGGCTAGCTCTGGATGATTCGTCGCAAGCCCTTATAAGCTCGCCGTAATTAGCAAACCCGTGTGGAAGCCACCGAGCAGACTGTTCCGTTACGGCCCAATCGGTCACTCTTTCGCGGACCAAAGACATCGGAGCCGGTTTGTTTACCTCTGCCATCTTGTTCGCAATACAGTTCCTGATCTCGTTAGCAAGGACCGCCGCCTGAGAATCAGGCGCCATCCTTCCGTCCCATGCCTTCATCACTGCTGTAGTTTCACTCGACGCAGTGCCGAGCTTTACAATTTCTCGAGCCAGATTTGCAAGTGGAATATTGTAGGAATCATTTTGCGCGTTGTTGACGTCGTCCAAGCTCAGTTTTCTGTCCGTCGACAGCAAGTCGAACAACCGCCTTGCTCGCCACGGTGGGGCGGCATCGCGAAACAGCCCCCCATATTTGTAATCTGTTCCGACGATCCGCTGGTTTGCGGTCATGATGAAGCCCGACGGTGGATTATATAAACTCGGCAGTTCGGCGAAAGGAATGAAGCCAACCCAGTCGCCATCCGCCGTCGATCCATCATAAGGAAGCGCTCCATCACCGGTTTTCCTAAGTGGTATTCGTCCCGCGGCATACCAGCCGATATTTCCCTTTACATCGGCGTAGATGAAATTCTGCGTAGCTCCGCCATAGGTTCTGAGAGCTGACTTGAACTCATCCCAGTTCTTTGCGCGATTCATAAAATGGAACGACTCGAACTCGTTGTTTTTCGGATCGCGAGCTGTCCATTTCAAAGCGTATTTCTTCCCTGCCTCTTCCAGGATGATCACGCCGTTACGCGTTTCGGTCACCTGATATTCGATATTCGATGTATCCGGCTTGGTCGGACTGGTCCGAACCTTGATCACCTCGGTCCTCGTTACAGGCTTTTGCCAGCCCGTCGGGGTCTTATATTCGCCTTGGTCATTAAAGGTTTCAATGTACAGATCCTGTACGTCAGGACCAACGTTAGTGGCTCCCCAGACAATGTGTTCATTATGGCCCAGAATAATACCTGGAACGCCGGGGACGGTCACACCCGAAATTCGCAGGATCGGTGTCGACAGATGAGTAAGATACCAGATGCCCGGAGCGGTCGGCGCGAGGTGAGGATCGTTCGCAAGTATAGCCTTTCCGTCAGCCGTCCGTTTGCCCGATATGACCCAGTTATTACTCGCGGCCAGGTCCTCAGCGTACAGCCCCACGCGTGCGAGCGACTCCGCCCGTAACTGTTCTTCCCGATCAGCGAGCCGCATTATTTCCGGTGTGACAGCGTACGGGCCTGATAGGCCGGCAACCGTCCGCTTTGGAACGTCCTTGCCGAAAAGAACCACGTCGTAGGGCGTGACCTGATTGGTGAGATCGGCGAACTTCTCTGCCGACAAAGTGTGGATCGATGCCCGCAAAAGGTCACCACGCCAAGTGGTACTAAGCGCGTCAGCCAGGATCTTCCCGACCACAATACTGTCGGACGGTGTCCAATCACGGGGACGGTATTGAAGGATCTGAAATTCGACCGGCAGAGATTTGGCGTCGAGCGTCGCGATATAGGTATTGACGCCCCTGGCATAACTCTCAAGCCCTGCCCTCATGTCGGGTGGTAATTGCTCCAGGCTTAGATCGGCTATCTGAGAAAACCCGAACCGGCGCCAACGCTTGTCTTCTTCGAGAGCTGCGTTGCCAAAGATCTCCGCGGTCTCGCCACGCGCGACCCTTCTCAGCAGGTCCATTTGCCACAACCTATCGGACGCGGTGACATAGCCCTGGACGTAATACAGATCCGGCTCTGAAGCCGCTTCGATATAAGGTATGCCGCGATCGTCTCGACGAACCTCAACTCTGTTCTTGATACCCGAGAGAGGCGTAACCGTGCCGGCCGTCTGAGCGAAAGCTGGTACTAAAAGCAAAAGGCCAAAAACGAGCGCTAAAGGACTGTAACGATTCATATGTCTATTAAGATGTGATAATTGTGACCCAGGTTGAAGCAATTGCTTCGAATTAATGCTTAAGTTAAACTTTTTACGTTTTGCAATCAAATGAGGGACATAGGAATGAGATCGTTGAAAATAGCTTTGATTTTGCCCGCGGCATTATTGTTCATTTCAGGCTGCGAACAGCCGACGACAAATCAGTCAACCACGTCTGTAAATACTGGAACGTCCCAGCCGAACTCTCCCTCGCAATCAAACCAGGCTCAGGATATCGCCGTTGAAGGCAAAATGTTATTTGCGACCAATTGTATGATCTGTCACAAAGACACCGGAAAGGGCGGAAAAGTCACGATCAACGGAAGAAACATCGAACCGGAGGACCTGACCACTGACAAGATGAAAGCGATGACTGATGAACGGCTTATCGGCTATGTAACCAACGGCCTGGAAGACGAAGGCATGCCGGCATTCAAAGAGAAACTCACCGCCGATGAGATCAGGTCAGTAGTTAGCTACGTCAGAACGCTCCAGGCACAGTAATATTACCCGGGTTGCAAAACCAAGAGTCACCGCCTAGAATTTTAATCA
>JBGSXN010000265.1:0-5593 GCA_041751355.1 Pyrinomonadaceae bacterium | reverse complement strand
CGAATCCTACCGAGGGCACCATATTCCTAAAGTAAAAACGGTTCTCTTCGTGGGAACCGTTTTTGCATTGAAATTGAAATGAGGTCAGCGCTCGCCGCGGGCGGCTTCGACCTGTGACTCGAGGGCGACGGCGAGTTTTCGTGAACCCGGCTGGTCAAAGGTTTCGAGCCATCTGAGCGATTCGTCGAGTATTCTGAGCTGATGCTCGCTCCAGTTCGGGTTTCCCGCAACCGACCCTAGTCTTCCCTGATAGTATGCCGATCGCGGTGGCCGGACCTTGTCCATTATCGTGGGCTCGACAGAGAGGATCATCGTCGGAATTCCGGTCTGCTCTATCCCCCGGGCGATAATGCCGAGCGTCTGATGGCAGAGCCTGGATGCCGGTATCAAAAGAGCCGCGTGGATCTCGTAGCGGTGCAGCCGGGCAGACAGTTTTGGGGCTAATTCGTTCGCGACTCGCTGGGCGTTGGGTATGTGGCTGCTGATGCTCCACCAAGCCGGGTTGAGCCGGCCTATAACGGCATTTGCTTCGTACTCCCTCAGCCGATCGATCGGCACCTGCGAATTACGGTCTTCGAGAACGGCCGCCGGGTCATAGCCTTTTGCGGCATATCGCATATCCGCGCCATCAACGTCGATGGGTATTTCCAGATAATTGAGATCGCCGTCACGCGAAGACAGGTCGAACGGTTCCATACCGTCGATATATGCCCCGGCCGATGAGATCAGCCCGAGATTGAGCATCGGCAGAGCCCGCCGGACGACGGTTAGAGGAGCGTAGATATTCTCAACCCAGGGGTAATCATTTAGCCCATCATTAGCCCGCCAACGAGAAAAACGGCTGGCAAAATCGCCGCCTCTTTCGATCAGTTCCATACTCTATTTCTTAAATTCCTCAGAAAAATCGTAAACGTCGGGCTTTTCGGCCGCGGCAACTCTGAATTTCCGATTCGCGATTATGAAAAATGCTATCAAAGCAGCCGCCATACCGGCAAACAGTATCCAGACAGAATATTCATGCAGCATATTGAACTGCATTCTGAGCGGATCATCGGCCGCCAGCTCGTCGATAGGACGGCCCATCTGGGCCCGGACCGAGGCCAGCCAAATTCCGATGACAAACTGGCCGACGGCGCACGCCGCCCCGAGGACCAAAAGCAAAAATCGCTCAACCCATAGCCACAACTGGCTAACCGTTGTTGCCCCGACGAGCGACGACAGTATCAATACCGCCGCGATCACCATTCCAGCATAGTTAAGAAGTGCGAGGTTACGCCCGACGACCGCACCGGCAAGTTCCCGTTCAGGAATCACAGCGAACGTCGTCTGTGCAACGCCGATAAAAAACACGGATGCACCCAGCCATATGGCAAGCAAAAGCAAACGGATATCGGAAAAAAACTTCATAAAAATGGCATTCGACCGAGCACCTTATTATCTAGCTTTTCTCGGCAAAGGCAAAACTCGCTCGAGATCGCCGTGTGCCGGGCGGGCCGATCAACAAAATTGCCGGAACATTATTCACACGCCTATACTCATAATAGATTTAATGGATCAGATCGACATTTCCGCGGGGATAGCTTCAGCAGCCGAAAGACTCGGCCAGGCCGGGATAGATCAGCCTCGCCGCGAAGCCGCGTCGCTGCTCGCCTTCATCCTGGCTCGTGAGGCGTCATTTCTGATAGCCCATCCTGAATATCGTCTGACAGCTTCTGAGGCCGCGAGTTTCGAGGCAGCCGTCCGCCGGCGAGAGGCGCGGGAACCTTTCCAGCTTATAATTGGCCGACAAGAATTCTACGGACTCGATTTTGAGGTCGAGGCGGGCGTCCTGATACCGAGACCCGCGACCGAACTGATCGTCGAGCAGGCGATCGATATTCTTTCGCCGATCGAGGCTCCAGGCTTTCTCGAGATCGGCGTCGGGACCGGCTGCATATCCATAGCGATACTGCACAGCGTGGGCTCGGCCCGGGCGGTCGCTGTCGATATATCTGATCGGGCTTTGGTATTGGCGGGCCGAAACGCCCGCAGACACAATGTTGCCGACCGCCTCAAATTGATGAACGCCGATCTTTTTACCGGCCTCGACGGCCCGTTTGACCTGATCGTATCAAACCCGCCGTATATTCCAGACGGAGATGCCGCCGGCCTGCAGCCCGAAGTCCGCGATTACGATCCGCCAGTGGCATTGTTTGCCGGAGAAGACGGACTGCAGGTAATAAGAAAAATTGTAGCGGGCGCTCCGCGATTTCTGGCTCATAAAGGCTTTTTACTTATGGAGATCGGACATGGACAAGCCGCAAGCGTCAAAATCCTGTTTGGTTCGGACGATTGGTTGAACGTCGAGATCCTGCCCGACCTGCAGGGAATCCCGCGAACGGTTGTGGCCCAGGCTGCCGGCTGACCTCCGGACGAATGCGGCGAACCTTTCGTCAGCAAACCCGTACTAACCAATATGGACATTTAATGCTTTCGGGCCATGATCGCCGAACCGCCAAAACACTTGCGTTTGTGATATAAGTGGAGTTACTATTGGGGTACATTTCGCAGCAGACGTTTGAAAGATATCGGTTAGGCCGGAAGATGGGCGGTTCCCGTTTTTTTTGGCATCGGAACTTCGTAAGGTCGGAACCTTTTTTTGACGATTGGAGGTGATTTTTGTGAAGGACATGCTTTATGCCATATTAGCCCTCGTTGCCGCGGTTGCGGCTGCATTCTCATTCTACTCATATACCGGCAGTGACGATAACAAGGTCTATCTCGGTGCAGCGATAGTATTCGCCCTCATCACGATAGTTCTCGGCGGACTGTTCCTGTCAGGTCGTGTGAATAAGAAAGAAGAGATACATATTACCGAGTAAAGGCGCGACTCTTATCATTTCAGCTAGTAAGGAATGTACACGTCTTACGGCTTTACAGGCCGTATGGCCCATTTTTTGCGCCCCCTGCGTTGCCCACCAGACCAACGTGTAATGGATCGAGAGGCAGGAAATCATTTGGATCAGCCGGTTCCTCACTCGTTTTCAATAAGATGATCTGTTTGATCTGACTTCGTTGATGCGGATACTACCATCCATCGCACCTCATAAGAGATTTCCGCAGCTTCGCTCCAAAAAGCCCCGGCGAGTTTCAGCGTGATTTTCCGCTGCTTAGTAATGTTTTCAACCACATTTAATTCGCAATTTTACAATTCAGGTATAGCTCATTTGGGTAAAATTCAATTACCGATTTTTCGTTTTTGGATAGTCAAAACTCATTTCCACGACGGCCAAACCTGGGCGTCACGGCTTCGGGTGCGGATACTACGCTCCGAGACTTTCGAAGTTTTGCTCCAACGAGTCCCGGTGAATTTCAGCGAGACATTCCCCTACTACGTAACGTGATGAACACGTTTGAAATCCGCCCTTTCATTTTAGATCGATCAAATACGTCTTCGTGGGCTGATCTCCCGTATTCGTCACAAAAACATTTCGCTGTCGCTCAAGCTCTTCTAATCTGTGCCCAGGTTAAACAGAAATGACACAGGCACGGCAATCGGCAGATCTCAAACTTTTTTTTCTGATCATAGTTTTCGGTGTCGTGGGCTTTGTGCCCGAAACCACGGCGCAAAATAGGTTTGTAATACTGACCGGCGAAATTGCGGACGAGCATAAAGCGATTATCGTGAACGCCGAGGTTGTTCTATCGATCGAGAACGGCAAAGATCGAAAAGTCGTCAGCAGCGGCCAGGGACTATTTCGTTTCGAAAACTTGCCAGGCGGAAAGCATAAATTACGAATCACCGCCAGCGGTTTTGCAGACCATGAAGAAACTATAGAGTTACGTTTCGCGCAGGAAATCACTCATTTGGCGATCATAATGTTCCCTACGGTCCGCGAAGAAGTTGCTGTTTCTCAACATTCGGGATCCGTGCTGGATTCCGAACGCGCGGCGGGGACACTGATATTGACGGCGAAAGAAATTGAGAACTTACCGGATGATCCTGAAAGGCTATCGGAGCAACTTCAGCAGTTGGCCGCCTCAGGCGGTGGAATTCCGGGTGGGGCAAATGTGACAGTCGACGGTTTTTTGAATACCGGACGATTGCCTTCAAAATCTTCGATCAGCCAGGTAAGGATCAACCCGAATCTTTACTCGGCGGAATATGACACACCGCCATTCCGCGGAGGGCGCATCGAGATCGTTACAAAACCGGGTGCGGAATCGTTTCACGGCTCTGCATTTTATAATTACAACGGAACTTCCCTGAACGCTCGTGACCCATTTTCCCTCGACCGTGCGGAAACCCAGACACATCGCTACGGCTTCAACGTCGGAGCACCCGTTATTAAGAACAAGTCTGGAGTGTTTTTCGATTTCGAAAGACGCTTAATAGATGAAGCGCAGATCGTCAGCGCATTTATTCTTGACAATGATTTCGAACCTACCCATTTTGTTTTTAACTCGCCGAATCCACAACGCCTGATAGTCGGCTCGGGGCGTGCCGATTGGCAAATCAATCAAAACAACGTTCTGATTTTTCGATACGATTTTAATAGAAATGCAATTGAGGGCCAGGGGATCGGCGGAACCAGTTTGGCCGACCGCGGATTCGATCACCGGCTGACGGAAAACAGTTTTCGTTTGAGTGAAACGGCGGTTTTGAGCCCGAGGGCTGTGAACGAATTTCGTGTCGGCGTTACGCGCCGAAGCTTCCGGCAGGACGCCGCAAGCAACGCGCCAGCGATAGTTGTCGCCGGTTCATTCAGCTCAGGCGGGGCGAATATACAGAAACTCGACCGAAATGAGCGGATGCTTGAAGTCGCCAATTGCTTAACCGTCGACACTGGAAAACACAGCCTAAAACTCGGTATTCAGGTTTTTAATCGGAATATCAGCGAATTACGGGCGGAAAATACAAACGGCACCTTTTATTTTGGGGGCGTTGCGGGCCAGGAAATGATCTCCAGTATCGAACAGTATCGTCGCACCCTGATGAGTCTGCCGCACGGCCATCCAACGAGATATTCGTTGACTATTGGTTCACCGCGGGTGTCGGTCAGTCAGTGGCTATTTTCCGGATTTGTCCAGGATGAATGGCGCATCGATCCGAAGGTCCTGTTAAGTCTCGGACTTCGCTTCGAAGCACAAACGAAACCGGCGGACCGGTTGAGTCTTGCACCGCGGCTGGGTATTGCGTACACGCCGGATAAGGGCAATAAATGGGTGTTTCGGGCCCGTGCAGGCCTCTTTTACGAGCGAATTGTAGAGTCGCTCTCGCTCGAAACCGAACGTCTGGATGGTGAGCGGCAGCGACAGATAATTATCAATTCGCCTTCGTTTCCCGATCCTTTTTCAAACGCAAGCGCAGACGATGCCATCCCGACGATCAGAGTGTTCGATCCCGACATCCGTCCGCCCGTTACCCTGCAGATGCGTATCGAAATGGAACGAAGACTCCCTCAGGGATGGAGAATTTCGGCAAGCCACAGTTGGACACAAGGCTGGTCTCAGATACGTTCCCGGAACATAAATGCTCCGGTTATAAGTGCTGCAAATCCGGAGCCACTGACGGCTCCCCGCCCATTCGGCAATAACAGAAATATTCTTCAGT
>JBGSXN010000264.1:0-33596 GCA_041751355.1 Pyrinomonadaceae bacterium | reverse complement strand
TACGTCGGAAAGGCCAAGAACCTCAAGAATCGCGTGCGCTCGTATTTTCATTCGAGCCGGAACCATGATCCCAAGACACGGCAACTCGTAAAGCTGATCTCGGATTTCGAATTTATTGTCGTCGATAATGAGGTCGAGGCCCTGGTCCTGGAATCGAACCTGATAAAGAAACACAAGCCTCGCTTTAATGTATTTCTCAGGGACGATAAATCATATCCGCATCTCAAACTGACGAATGAGCCTTATCCGAAGGTCGTAGTCACGCGAAAGATCATTCGCGACGGATCGAGCTACTATGGCCCGTTTTTGCCCGCGGCCCTGGCCCGGCACACGCTGAACCTGATCAACCGAGCCTTCCAGCTGCGTACCTGTGAGATCGAGATCGATGGCAAGCTTCCCCGTCCGTGCCTCGAATATCACCTTAAACGATGCCTCGGCCCGTGCGTAAAAGGCCTCTGCACGCCCGAAGAATATCAGGAAGCGGCCGCCGATGTACGCGTCCTGCTCGAGGGAAAGAATAAAGAGCTTTCAAAGGTGCTCGAACAGCGAATGTGGCATTATTCGGAGCAGGGGCAATACGAACTCGCCGCGAAATACCGCGATCTGCGGCGAACGGTTCTCGCCCTGAGCGAAAAGCAAAAAATGGCGACAACAGCCGAGCGAGACGTCGACATTATCGGCTTTTATCGCGAGAACCAGCGGCTTGCGCTGCAGCTCTTCACCATGCGCGAGGGCAGGATCGTGGGCCGCCGCGAATTCTTCTGGGAAGATCTCGCGGATGACGACGCTTTTAACGCGTCTGAATTCCTCGGCGAGGTTTTGGCTCAATATTATTCGACCGATTATGTTCCGCTCGAGATACACGTACCGCAGGATTTCGACGATCGCCAGGTGCTCGAAAAGGCGCTGACGGAACGCCGCGGCCGGCGCGTCCGCATTCTTGACCCAAAACGAGGGTCTAAGCGAAGCATGGTCGAGCTGGTCGAAACCAATGCCAAGATCGCGTTTGAACAGCGATTTCGCGTGTTAAAGCCCGATTCGCAAAAGGTGCTCGAAGAATTACAGGAGATGCTCGAACTATCGTATTTCCCCGAGCGGATCGAGTCCTTCGATATTTCGAACATTTCGGGTTCAGAGAATGTCGCTGGCATCGTTGTGTTCGAGAATGGCAAGCCCGCACGATACGCCTACCGGCGATTTATAATCAAATCCGTTGAAGGAGCAAACGATTTTGCATCAATGCACGAGGCCGTGTTTCGCCGCTATAAACGCCAGTTGGCCGAGGAAAAGCCTCTGCCCCAGGTGATCTTTATCGATGGAGGCAAGGGGCAACTCAATGCGGCGGCCGCTGCGATGCAGGCCCTCGACCTCGAAGCCATAATGCTCGTCGGCCTGGTCAAGCCGCCCAAACGTCATAACGAGATATCGCACCTGCTGATCCACGGGCGTGAAGACGTGCCGATACCGTTTGACCGCAATTCTCTCGCATTCCGGCTGGTTCTGCAGATCCGTGAAGAAACGCATAAGACAGCGATCGAATTCCATCGCAAACGCCGTGAAAAGCGAGATTTTTCGTCAGAGCTTTCTGAGATTCCGATGATAGGAGACAAGCGGAAAATGAAGCTTCTGAAATCATTCGGCTCGATCGAGCGGATCGCGAATGCATCTCTCGAAGAGCTGCGGCCGTTTGTCGGCCCGGCTGCGGCAAACGCGATCGTCGGCCATTTTGAAAGGCAAAGAGAATTAGCCGCAAAGCGTTAGCCCGCCTCACTGCGTTGACATTCCTACCGAAGTCATATAGCTTTCCATTGTCAACCGAAAAAAACAAGGGATTTTGGGTAAGTTTTTTCTTACAGGAGAGTCTCTATGCTTACACGAATTCTGGCCGCGACCGTGGCCGGCGGCATTACGTTTTTTATTTTTGGCTTTGTCATTTACGGGCTGATACTCGATAACGCCGTGATGAAGCCGAACATGAACACCTTTCCCGGGCTGGTGAATGAAACGCCGGTTTGGATACCACTTGTCCTTGCAAATCTGGTTTCGGCCTTTTTGCTCGCATATATATTTGAAAAATGGGCCACCATCAGCACATTCGTCGGCGGGCTAAAGGGCGGAGCGACCATCTACTTCCTGATCGCACTTAGCTTCCAGTTGATGTTTCTGGCTTTTATGAATCTTCACAAAAACTATATTCCTGTAGCGGCTGACGTGATCGGCTCCACCGTATTGGGAGCGATAGCCGGCGGCGTGATAGGTCAGGTCCTGGGAATGATGAAAAAAGATTAGAGCGTCGATCACGGATCTCGCAATTTATCGTGCGGGTTTTACTGTTTCCGATCACACTCGCATCCAGGACCGGTTTTGCATTTTCTACCGACCGCGGTGAGAATAGCTGAGAAAATCTCAAGAAAACACTGGAGGCATAATTAATGAACTTGTTACTCTCGTTGGGCGCAGTGGTACTGGCGCTTTCGTTTTGCGGGCTCTCGGAAAGGCTGCAGGGGCTCACGGACTCATCATCAAACTCGGGAAACAGCAGCACACCCGCTGGAAATTCGCCCAGCGGCCCGAAGATGGATAAAGCGTCGTTAAGCGGGACTCAGAACGAAATACTCAATACCGGCACAGAAGTAAGCTGGGATGATCAGGGCATTTCGTGGAAGCTCCCTTCGGGCTGGAAGAAGATGGATGTTAAGAAAGAATCGTTCAATTATCAGTCGCCGGATAATGCGTTTCTGCTCGTAAACATCTCGGTAATGCCGGATCAGTTCCCGATGGACGTCAGCCTTAACGCCTATCACGAACAGGCCCTGCAGCAGCTAAAGAACGGCAAATACGAAGCGGTGAAACTCATTGAGATAGACGGCATACCAGGCGTCGAATTTGTCGAAGCGATGCCGGAAGACAAGTCAGGCCCGCGGCGACACCAGTGGATCGGCTATCGAGACTATCTCGGCCAAAAGCAGCAGCTAAATGTAATGACCTCGACCAAGGGAACGAATTTCGACAAACACACCGATAACTTTCAGGCGATCCTATATTCGATGAAAGCGACTAAATAGACTGTCGGGCCTGCTTCTCACAGCGGGCCCTCTCCATCAAGGATGAAGCGTCGGCGCATCAGCGTGGGGCACGAAGCACTGGCGGCAGCGGGCCTCATATTTATCGCTGGCGCCTACTTCGACAAGAGCGTCTGATTCTACTGTACGCTGTGAGTAATTCGCCGTGGAACCGCATCGAACGCAGATGGCGTGAGTTTTGGTGATGAATTCTGCGATCGAGAGAAGCTGGGGCATCGGTTCGAAGGGTTTACCCGTATAGTCCTGATCGAGGCCGGCGATGATAACGCGTTTCCCTTCGGCGGCGAGGCGATTTACCGCGTCGATGATCGCCATATCGAAAAATTGACCTTCGTCGATGCCGACCACCTCAGTATCATGTTCGACCAGAGCGATCATTTCGGCGGTTGACGCGACCGGGATCGACATATGTTTTTGTCCGGAATGAGACGCTATTTCCTCATGAGAATAACGTGCGTCGATGCCGGGCTTGAAAACCTGGACCTTTTGACGGGCGATACGGGCCCGCGTCAGCCGGCGGATCAATTCCTCGGACTTGCCCGAGAACATCGAACCGGCTATTACCTCGATCCAGCCCGTACCGTTATGACGCACTTTTCGGCGTTCGTCCGCATTGTCGAACGCAAATTCTTCAACCATGTGATGCTTAATTCCTGTCTTTCAATTTGCCTGAAGGGTATCAGACTAGCACGTCGCGACGCTCTTTCATAGCCGGATCGCAGAATGCACAGGCAAATGAAGGTTATGGCAGAGAGCCTGATCTCGTCGCAGCGGGTTTTCGAAATTTCGCGATTGAAATTGCCGGCTTTTTTACAAGCAACGGATCTCGCCGCCGGTCATCTCGGCGGGCTTATCCACACCCAAAATGGCCAACATCGTCGGTGCGACGTCCGATAGCGAGCGGCCGTCGTACAGCCGTAGATCCGTCGACAGGTCATCGATGTAATGAAACGGGACCTGATTAGCGGTTGGCCGCGGATTTGCTTCGCCATTTTCCGGATGGACCATTTCTTCGCAATTGCCATGTGTCGACGTGAGCATCACAACCCCGCCGTATTCGCGGACCTTTTCGCAGATCCCGCCGATGCAGGTGTCGATATACTGGATCGCAGCGATGGTTTTGCCCAGGTCGCCGGTTTCGGCCATCAGATCGGCCGCAGGAATATTTACGATGAATACCTGATTGGGCAAAGTTTCGACAGCCCGCCGCAGTTTATCTGTGATCTTAAAACTTTGCGACTCGGGCATCAGGTCGCGGGCAGCCAGATTCCCGTCGACGACGATCACTTCGTCCGTCTGTCCCCGTGCGGCGCCCCCGTCAAAAAAATGCGTAAGATGCCGGACGCGAGAGCCTTCGGTGATCCTGGTACACGGGATATCGAGATCGCCGAGGACCTGTGTCAAGACGTTATTCTCTGGCTCGCCGCTAAAGGCACTGGGCAGTTTAAAGGCCGGATCGTACTCGGTCAGGCAGACCGTTTCGACCACCGGTTTCGCACCGCCCGAACCGTCGGCGACGCACAGCGATCGCACCAACTGTCTGATACCGTCGCCCCGGTGATTAAAAAATATTACGAGGTCACCATTCTTAATGGTGGCCACCGGCTGATCGAGCCCTTTTTCGATGACTATCGGCGAAATGAACTCGTCCGATATCCCGCGTAAAAACGAATTGCGGATAGCCGAAACGGCATCGTTCGAATGTTCGCCCTCGGCATGTGCGAGCAGCGTGAAGGCTCGTGCCGTCCGCTCCCAATGTTCGCTGCTGTCCATCGCAAAATACCGGCCGCAAAGTGTTGCGATCCGGCCGATCCCAATGTCTGCAAGCTTTATCTCGAGCGCTTCGACATATATATCCGCAGTTCGCTCCGGCACATCGAGGCCGTCCAGAATGCAGTGGACAAACACATCCTGGAGCCCATGCCGTTTAGCGATCCTCAATATGGCAAACAGGTTGTCGGGCGTAGCGTGAAGGCCGGCATCGCTGATCAGGCCAATAAGGTGAACACCGGAACCCTCGGCGTTTGCTTTTTCGAGAGCACGGTTGAGGACCTCGTTCTCCATTATCTCGCCAGTTCTGATCGAATCCCGTACGCGGTCTACCTCTGTCCGGGCGATTCGGCCTGTGCCGAGATTAAGGTGTCCGACCTCGGAATTGCCCGACATATCGTCGGCTTGGCCTATCCCTGCACCCGCGGATGCCAGCGTGGTCATCGGATAATTGCGGCAGATCTCGTCGTAATACGGAGTATGGGCAGCAGCGATCGCGTTGCTCTCAGTCCGCGGGGCGTAACCCCATCCGTCGAGGATAACCAGGGCCAGCGGCCGATTGATCTTTGAGTCAATGGAATTCATTTTTGTGTAATCATCGATGCGGAGAGTCTCTCGTCCCGCGGAACCGGATAGTCAATTATAAACGATTCGACTGCCCGAAAAATAAAAAACTCAATACGCGTCAGGGGCAGCCAGTTCCATCCAACGCTCGGGGAACCTTAGCTCGGCAAAACCATATTTCCTGTAAAGTTCGTGAGCGTCCCGCGTGGCGAGCACCCAGCGCCGCAGCCCCTGCAGCTCCGGATGCGAAATGATCGTTTCCATCAGCCACTTGCTCAAGCGCTGTCCGCGAAACTCATCGATGATAAATACATCTCCCAAATAGGCGAACGTCGACTTATCGGTCACAACGCGGGCGAAACCGATCTGTCGATCGGCCTCATATAAACCGAAGCAGATTGAGTTTTCGATCGTCCTGACCGTCTGTGCGAGCGTCCGTGTATTTGCCCAATATGATTCTGTGACAAGAAATTGGTGTATGACCTCGACCTCCAGCCTGGCCGGGTCCGTGCTTATCACAAACTCTTCGCGGTTCCATTCCATCGCGCCCCGCCTACAACGCGATCTGGTAAAAGGCCTTTCGCCCGGGATATTTTGCGCTATCGCCGAGGTCTTCCTCGATCCGGAGCAACTGGTTGTATTTGGCGATCCGGTCAGATCGGCAAAGGCTGCCGGTCTTTATCTGGCCCGCGTTTGTGGCGACGGCGAGGTCGGCGATGAACGAATCTTCGGTTTCGCCCGAGCGGTGAGAAATAACTGCGGTCATGTTGTTGGTCCGGGCCAGTTCGATAGCGTCGAGAGTCTCCGTTAAAGTTCCGATCTGGTTCACCTTGATAAGGATCGAGTTCGCGGCGCGTTCGTCTATTCCTCGCTGAAGAAATTTAGTGTTCGTCACAAACAGGTCGTCACCGACGAGCTGCACTGTTTTACCGACCCGGCCGGTCAGGTCTTTCCAGCCGTCCCAGTCATTTTCGGCCATGCCGTCCTCGATCGAAATTATCGGGTACTTCGAGCACCAATCTGCCCAATAGGCAGCCATTTCTTCTGAACTTAGCTCGCGATTGTCCGATTTCTTAAAAACATACTTGCCGTTCTTATAGAACTCGCTTGCCGCGGGATCGAGCGCCAGCATCACATCTTCGCCGGCCGAGTAACCGGCTTTTTCTATTGCTTCGAGAATAGTCTCGACCGCCTCTTCGTTCGACTTAAGGTTCGGAGCAAAGCCGCCCTCGTCACCGACACTCGTCGAATAACCGCGCGATTTGAGCACGCCTTTCAAATTGTGAAATATCTCAGCACCGGTCCGCAGGGCTTCGGTAAAGCTTTCGGCCCCGACGGGCATCACCATAAATTCCTGAAAATCGACGTTGTTGTCCGCATGCGCACCGCCGTTGAGAATATTCATCATCGGAACAGGCAGTGTCTTGGCATTGGTGCCGCCGATGTAGCGATAGAGCGGCATCTCCTGGATGGCCGCAGCCGCTCGGGCATTGGCAAGTGATACGGCGAGGATGGCATTGGCCCCTAGATTCGATTTGTTTTCGGTGCCGTCCAGATCAATCATGGTCTGATCGATAAGCGTCTGATCGAGGCAGTCGAGCCCCTCGAGTTCCCGGCCGATCGTCTCGTTAACGTTATTGACCGCATTCAGAACGCCGCGGCCCAGATATCGGTCACCATCGCCATCACGCAGTTCGACGGCTTCGTTCTCTCCGGTCGATGCCCCGCTCGGCACAGCCGCCCGCCCCTGGGTTCCATCCTCCAGGATCACCTCGGCCTCGATCGTCGGATTGCCTCTGGAATCCATGATCTCGCGTGCCCATACCATTTCAATAAAGCTCATTATTTGTTACCTACTCTCCTAAAGTCGGAGTCTCATCTGCCGGATCCGTGCCGTTTTGGGCGGCCTGCATCCAAACCTGCTTGATACGGTGCTTCTCAACCTTTTCGACGCGGAAAACATGCCCGTTAAATGGCACTGTGTCACCCTCGCTGAGCAACTGCCCGGCCTCAGCCATCAGAAACCCCGCGATCGTCGTATAGCCCTCTGAAACCGGAAGATGAAGCTCAAGCCGGCGATTTAGGTCTCGGACCGCTAGCCCGCCGTCGAGCATGTAGCTGCCGTCGGTCTGCTCGCTGATCTGCTCATTTACCTCTTCGTCATGTTCGTCAGAGATATCGCCGACGATCTCTTCGAGCAGGTCCTCGAGCGTGATTATCCCTTCGACTCCTCCGTGCTCGTCGACTACAAAGCCAAAATGGAATTTCTCCTTCTGCATTTGCCTGAGCACATCTTCGAGGTGAGCGGTATCGACAACATAGTTTGGCTTGTGGATCACATCGGCCAGTTTGAAGGCCTTGGGCCGCCGAACATACCCCACCAGGTCTTTGCTGTGCAGCACACCGACAATATCATCGAGCGAGTCTCTGTATACGGGCAGGCGGGAATATCCGCTTTCACCGAATGCCCTGAACATCTCATCAACCGAGGTGTTTTCCGCTATGGCCACTATCTCCGTACGCGGAATCATTGCTTCCTTAACGGTTGTCTCGGAAAAGTCGAATACCTTGTTGATCAGGGCGCGCTCTTCCAGATTAAGATGGCCGCTCTCCTGCGAAACATTTATCAACTGTCTGATCTCATCCTCGGTATAGCTCGATCCGTGCTCGCCGGACGGGTGCAGTCCAAACATTCTTACGGTCTTGGTCCCGGCCCAGTCAAGCAGCCGGATCGGGTAACTGAAGACCCTGTAAAACATTTGCAGCGGAACCGCAATTACGTACGATACCCGTTCGGACAGCTCGAGAGCCGCCGTCTTTGGGGCAAGTTCGCCATACACGATATGCAGAAAGGTTATAAATGAGAATGCTATCGTAAACGATATAGTGTGCAGGATCGGCCCCGATGCGAGAAAAGTTATACCCGTCATGTCGCCGAGCCGCACCAACAGCGGCTCGATTATCGCGGCGACCGCAGGCTCGCCGATCCAGCCTAAGCCCAAAGATGACAGGGTTATCCCGAGCTGTGTTGCGGAAATGTAAGCGTTTAGGTTGTTGAGCATTGCCAACAACCGTTTCGCGGCCGGATCGCCCTCGGCGGCCGTTGCCTCGATACGCGATTTACGGACGGCGACAAGTGCAAACTCACTCGCGACAAAAAAACCGTTGGACAGCACCAGAAAGATCACAAGAGAGATCTTGAAGACCGTACTCAAGAGCGAGGGCAGTTCTCCGGGTGTCAGATTTTCGGCAGCTAAAAACAGAAACAAACTAGCGGGATCGTCCATTGCGGAAATTGAAGTTTATCTTTTGGCGGCTATCGTCTCTAGAATTACCTTTCTATCTAATATCTCGCTGAATCCAAGCCACAATTGTAACACAAACAAACGTCCTATTTGTCACCTGCACTGGCCCTCAAATCTGCCGTTGAATTATGCCCATCAAGAATTTCCTGGATCAGCATGCGACACGATCCGCAGCCGCTGCCGGCATTACTGGCCTCGGCGACCTCACCTAAACTCTTCAGGCCGTGAGAGATGATGACGTCGTCAATTGTTTCCTCTGTGACACCGAAACAGGTACAAATAAGCGCCTTTTCGCCCTGAAACTCTTCGATCTGGCGTCGTCGAAGCTCAGCAAATGCCGCCCTCACAGCTTCGATCACAGCGTCGAGACAAGCCGACCGACGCAGTGAGAACAGCCCCAGCTCCGCTTCTATATTTGCCCTTAAGCCGCTCCGGTCGAGCCCGTGAAGATCGCCCAGGACCGTACCGCGAATGTTCGCGGCCAACACATCGGCGGCGGCCATCATATATCCGCATCCATTTGACCTGAATTTTAGATCGCCGATCATACCGGCCCCGGCTAGTTCGATCTGAAAACGCACGAACGAGCCGCATTCGAAATTTACCGCCACGCCCTCCGCATTAGCGTCCGCAAGCCAGTTCCCGATTGCGGCGCGGCGAGCCCGCTCCGATATTTTTTTCGGATACACCACATTTAAGAGTTTAGCCTCGTCAGCCTCGGTTGTTGTAATTCAAGTCCGTCCAATCGAGAGATGCTGGATCGGTCAAGCGAGGATCATTACCATCGATTCGCCCGTCAATGTAACCTCGCCATCCTGTTTTGTGCAGACGGTCTCGAGAGTGACGATCCCTTTTTCCTCGCGTATGGCCTTTACTGTCGCGGTCGTCGTGATCATGTCCCCGATAAAAGTCGGCGCCGTAAACCTCATCGTCTGTGAAAGATAAACGATCTTCCGCTCTTTAAATTCATTACCCAGCACCGCCGAGATAAACGCCCCGCTCAACATCCCATGCGCGATCCTCCGCCCAAACCGCGTCTTCTTAGCGAACTCCTCATCCACATGTATAGGATTATGATCACCCGAAAGCTCCGCAAACCCGCGAATCAACTCATCCGTCACCTCACGCGTCGTTGTAAATGAATCACCGATCTTTATGTCCATAACCGTCTCGGACTCCGCCGCTCTATTTGCGGTGAAATACTACTTCACCGTGATAACTAATGTAGGCCCCGCGGCCGCCCCCTCTTGCCGCTCGGCGAGTTTCACGATTTCTTCGGCATCATGACTTGTTTGGTGTGGCCGTCATTCGTGGGCGATTCTATTTATATGTCTGCCGATAAGCCAATACGAAAGAGCACAAATAAATAATGTAAAGGTTACATCAACAACATTGATTGATTCTGAAAATCTCTCGAATTTTTCGCCGCCAATCGCATGGCCCGCAATTACATACGGAAAATAGACGACGACAAATAGCGCCGTTATTCTGACCAGCACAACCCACCCAACACAAACAAAGCGGTCAATGAACTCTTGATTATCTCCGCGACGGTTCACAACGTAACAGTAAAGCGTTCCGGCAATGGTAATGACAAACATAAAAGCCGACTGAAGGATTTGCAAAAAAGTTATCGGCTCTGCGAAGAAGAAGGACGATTCGAGGACGACAGAATAAACAATCACAGTCGCCAGCAAATACTTCACACGCTCACTTTGCGGCAAACCGCCGGCTTTCAGCTCTTGAGTCAAAGATTCAATTTTCCAAAAATACATAACTGTCAGAAGAGGGTTTTGTATCGTATCTCAGTTTTAATTTTTTATGCCGCGACGGCATCAGGCCTGCTATACAATTCTCTCATAGACTTTATCTCATCGACTTAGTTGTATAAATATCTCCAGCTCGTTGGGTGAGGCCTACACAAAATCGCAGGGAAACCGCAAACAAGACATTAGCCAGACGTGAAACGTGGAACAGGCCCCCAAAAAGCCTCGCCCGCGGTGAAGCCGCGGCAGATGTCGATGGCTCCCTTGGAGTCTTCCGCATCTTCAATGCGGGCGGGTCTGGAATTTGCTCCATGCGTGCGGAGCACGCAGCATAGCTTTAGCTACAGGTGGAGCAAAGCGTAACCTGTAGATCTAGAACGATGAAACACGAGCGTGTGTAACACGCGACATCAATCCCACAAATATTGACGGTCGAATTCAACGCCGTGCTTCACTAACAATGCCGAATACTCATCTTCGAAAGATAGTTTGGCGTGATGCACTTTCTGATCTCTGATATACGCACGCACCTTGTCAGCGACTGACGAACTTACGGTGAATGCACCGTAACGACGCTGCCATGCAAAACTGCGATTATGTTGTTTCGCCCATTTAGAAGAACTAGCTTTTAGCTCGCGCATAAACGCCGGAAAATCACATGGCTCGAGCAGCACGAGCAAATGCACGTGATCGGGCATACCGTTGATCTCTATCGCGATGCCTTTCCAGCCTTTCACGATACCGCCGAGGTATCTGTACAGTTCGCCTTCCCACGAAGCTCCGATCATCGGTTCCCCGCCCTTCGTCCTGAAAACTATGTGGTATAGAAATCGGGTATGTGACATGTTTGCCCCCCTTTCGTGAGTCTAATTTTGTGTTGTTCGGCGTGCGGAGCACGCTGCATAACCTTAGCTACAGGTGAAGCGAAGCGAAACCTGTAGGTCCGATAGCCCATCACGTTGTAGCGTGTGAAACAAGCGATACATATTAGCATTCTACCTATGCCGCGTGTTTCACACGCTAACGTCTATTGGGGCTTATGACTACACATTACGCTTCGCTTCATGTGTAGCTAAAGTTGTTTAATGTGCTCCGCACATATTCCTGACCGTGACGAGAAATTAGCCAGATGTGCAACGTCTCGACTCACGCGTCTCCAACCCGGCCCGATAAAGCCTTCTCTGCGGTCTCTGCGTGCCCTCCGCGTTTTCTCTGCGTTGACAGACGCATACAGCCCGCTAGGCCCAATAATTTCGATCAAGAGAACGGTAATTGATCGCTTCGCTTATGTGTTCGGCCCGGATATCGTCGCTCGCGGCAAGGTCGGCGATGGTGCGTGAGACTTTCAGAATGCGGTCGTGGGCCCGGGCTGAGAGGCCCTGGCGGAGCATTGCTTTTTCAAGCAGGGCTTCGCTGTCGGCGTCGAGGCCGCAAAATGTGCGTATCTGCTTCGGCGACATCGCGGAGTTGGAATAAACGCCGCCATTATCGCGGACAAGAGTGTCCGCGTTCCGACCGCCGTCGCCGTTAAACCTCGCAAGTTGGATCTCACGGGCACGGATGACGCGCTCGCGAATCTCGTCGGAGCTGTCTCCCTGCGGCGTGCCGCGGCCGCGAAGCTCGTTGAATTTTACGGCCGGCACGTCGATGTGGATATCAATCCTGTCCATCAGTGGGCCCGAGATCTTGCCGACATAACGCTGTATTTGCATTGGCGAGCATTTACACTCTCGGCTCGATCCGAAATAGCCGCAGGGACAGGGGTTCATCGACGCAACGAGGGTAAAATTCGAAGGGAATGTCAGCGAAGTCGCGGCACGCGAGATCGTGACCGTCTTATCCTCCATCGGCTGACGAAGCACCTCGAGGACGCTGCGGTCGAACTCGGGCAGCTCGTCGAGAAACAGCACTCCGAGATGGGCTAGCGAAACTTCGCCCGGCTTCGGTATCGAGCCGCCGCCGATCAGGCCGGCCTGCGATACCGTGTGATGCGGCGATTTAAAAGGCCGCTCGACAACCAGGCCCGACCTCCCTGTAAGCCCCGCGACCGAATGGATCTTGGTGATCTCGATCGCCTCTTCGAACTCAAGCGGCGGCAGTATCGTCGGCAGGCGTTTTGCGAGCATCGTCTTACCCGACCCCGGAGGCCCGATGAACAGGATATTGTGCCCGCCTGCACTGGCGACCTCGAGAGCACGCTTGGCGGTCTGCTGGCCCCGGACCTCGTTAAAATCGGCCCGATATTGGTTATCTCGGATCTTGAGCGACGATATATCGAGCTTTAGCGGAGCGATCTTTGGCTGCGCACCGATCTGCAGGTCCTGGGCCAATTCGGCGGCTGTTCGCAGGTCTTTAACGGGAAACACATCGATATCGCTGACCACCGCCGCTTCGGTTGCGTTTTCTTCCGGCAGCAGCAGATTCCGGATGCCGAGTTCGCGGGCCTTCAGAGCGATCGACAGGGCACCCCGAACCGGCCGCACTCGGCCGTCAAGCGAAAGTTCGCCGACGCTCATCGTATCGTCGAGACTCTCAATACCCAGATCACCGGCCGCACCCAGTATTCCGAGAGCGATCGGCAGATCGAAAGCTGCTCCCTCTTTGCGGACGTCGGCGGGTGCGAGGTTTATGGTTGTCTTATGAAAAGGAAAAAAATATTTGCTGTTAGTGATCGCGGCCCTGACGCGTTCACGCGATTCGCGGATAGCCGTATCCGGCAGGCCGACAATGCTGAAAGAGGGGACGATATCCGTCTCTTTAGGTACCGGCTGCAGATTTACTTCTATGTCAACGATCAGGGCATCGATGCCATAGACGGTCGCCGATTGAGAGAGGAATAGCATAGGCTGCTCTTCAAATTGTATTTTAGGCAAGCAGATTTTAGCCTATTTGCCTGCAGAAACGCTAACGTTGATCATCTCAGGTCATCGATCGTCCATTTTTAAAACAGTCCAGTTTGATGTTAATGTTTTTAATATTAGTCATGTGACCGGCATCAAAGATTCTGGGAACCCATTTTATATGAAAAAGATTTTCGAACATTTGGCATTATTTGCGGTATTAACAATCGCCTTCTCGTCTCTCACTGGCTGTTCGAACTCAAGTGAGATCGACGTTGCGAGTCCGGCTGCCAACAACGCGGACCAGCCCGCAGGAGACAGAAGTTCAGAATATCCGCCGCTTGCCTCAGGGCTGGCCGCGGCCGATTTTGAATTGCTCGACGGCACTAAATTTAAGATCGGCGATCACAAAGGAAAGGTCGTGATGCTTAATTTGTGGGGCACATGGTGCGGGCCCTGCCGTGCGGAGATGCCTCACCTGGTCGAAATGCAGGAAAAGCATCGTGACAAAGGCTTTGAGGTGATCGGCCTGAATATTGGTGACGGAAACGGCGTCCCGGAACCGAACGAACTCATTGAGCCGTTCGTCGAGAAAATGAAACTCAATTACACAATCGCCCGAAGTCCTAACGCGTCGACGTTGCAGTTTTACAAAGTCACTAAGAAACAGGTTGTGCCCCAGAGTCTTTTGATAGATCGAGCGGGCCATCTGAGGGGCATCTTTATCGGGGGCGGCCCGCGGGTTTTCGACTCTATGAAACAGACTGTCGATAAGACAATGGCGGAATATTCTGAAGGGCTCTAGCCGGTCGGCGAGAGATCCCCAACGCCGGGCTCGACCAACACGGTTTTGAAACTGGCAAGACTGACAAGCCCCGGCGCGGAGCGTCGCGGCTTATTTACGTACTTTTTTGGCGTATAGCGGATAGCGACCTTTGGCAATTCTCGGGCATCGCTGTAAAAGGCCGCCAATTGAGCCGCTTCGATCAGCGTTCGATTGGGGATCTCCTTTCGGCTCGGGTTCCGGACGATCACGTGTGAGCCCGGATAATCCTCGGCGTGAAACCACAGATCAAGCGATTTCGCGATCCGAAACGTAAGGTTGTCATTATCGACGGCCTTTTTGCCTACGAGGATCTCAAATCCATCGCTCGATACAAACCTGCGTGCACCTCGGATCTCCGCAACGGCGTTCTTTTTGGCCGGGTTGGCTTGAACTGGTGGATTCTTCACCAGGAATTCCGCCATCGCAGTTTCGTCGCGGGCCGCGATAGCACTGTCGAGTTTGGACATTCTTTTCTGCAGTGATTCGATCTCCGATTTTACTGTCTCCTGCCGTTTCGCAATTGCCGCCGCCCCATTCCGGGCCTTTGCGTAGCGGGTAAAATAAATCTCAGCCATCTCAGTCGGCGACGCGTTCTTTTCGACGGGTATCTCGACATCGGGTAATTCGCTGTCGAAATAATCCGTGACGATCATCTTGTCGTCCGTACCGCGAATGTTTCCTATGTTTGCCAGCAGCAGATCTCCGTATCGCTTCCACTGGTCCGGCTCACCATGCTTGGCGAGGTCGTGCTCGAGATTTTCGAGCAGCTTTAATTTTTTCCGTATTTCGCCGTTGAGCTTTTTCTTCGCTTCCGCCGCCAGCGAATCAAAATTGCCGTCCTGCTCCCTGGCCCTGTATTCGGCATCAAGGGTGTCGGACAAGGACTCGCCGCCTCTTGTCGGCAACGGCGCACCAGCGGGCGATCCCGTCTCGGGGCCAGCATATTTGTCACCAATGCGCTGTCCCGCTTCATTAGATGATCGTGCCGATCCGACTACAATTTCATCCCGGTCGACGACGAAAAGGTTTGGCCGGCGGCCGACCTGAATCACCAAAGAAAAAGATTGTTCATCGCCCTCGAAATCCAACCGCATCACGTCGGTTGACGACATTGTGCAGACTCGTTTGAGACGCATGCCGAAAAATCGCTTTCTCAGATCGATAACAAACGGAGCCGCATGAGTCGCTGACCTTTCGAGTTCCTTAAGCCGTCGCCTGATGAGAAACGCAGCACCTTTGCCGCGACCGTAACTTATATACAAATACCTGCCTGAATGAGGGAAAAAATCGATCGCGATCGCGTCGGGGCCGAGCGGAAAGACCTTACCGAAACCAAGGCCGGTCAGTTCTTCGGCGATCTCTTTCCTGATCTGTTCCAACTCGTTTAGGTCCACGTCTCAGTGTAGCTATAAAAGCAAAAAGCCCAAAGCACATGAACTTTGGGCCTTATTTCGTCGATAACGGGGGGCAATTAGAATTCGCGAACGAGGATCGTTCCGGAAAGCAGATCGTGCAGTGCACGCTTTTCTTCATTGAAAAAGACAGTCAAGAACCCCACACCGGCAAACAGCGTCGAGATGAGGAATATGCCTGAATTGACCGCTGCCTGACGCAGCGTTGGATACTCGTTCTCGACGGCGTCGACGAGTTCGAGCGAAAAAAGTTTCATGCCGATGGTCTTGCCCAGAAAACCGAGAGTGATCGTCATATAAAGAAACATCACGATCGAGATCGTGCCGCCAAAGGTCAACAATCCCATCCCGGTTAACCAGTCGCTGCTAGTGAAAGCTATCGGTGACAACAGCACCATGCTTGCGAAAGTTCCGATGATGAAATCGAAAAGACCAGCTCCAAAACGCATTGAGAAAGGTGCAAGATCCTCGATCTCATCCGGGTCACCTGCTGTCCAGTCGAGATCCTCGGCAACACTGTCTTCCGCCCGTATATGTATCCTCTTGATCTCGGCAAATTCCATGACCGGCTTCTCGATCGGTCCACTGTGTGAAACGGCAGGCATATCGAGCGGCGCGGAAACTGGCTCGGCCATTTCTATCCGCTGCAGTTTATTCGTGTCACGCTTAAATGCCATCGGGGCAGCTGCGTTAACGAGCCGCGGTTTGGAAATCACGGGGATCGATGTCGGAGCAACCCCAATGGCGGCGGCACTCGCCGTGCCGACCACGCCAAATGGACGTGACGGAACAATACCCGGCTGCACGGCCCGCTTCGTCGTGGGGTCAGGTTCCGAAAAAGCCTTTCGCGACTCGGCAATACGCTTCATCGCGTTCGCGACGCGAGGGTCGGAGGGCTCGGTGTGTTGTTCGATATTCTGTGCCGGCGACGCTTGTCTTTGCTGCGGGGCGGGTGCCGTCGCGGCCAGCGGCTGGCGCTCGGCGGCGACACTCTGCGCTCCTTTACGCTGCTGAACAGCATTCTGCAGCTGAAGCCGCCAGTCCGGGATCGCCGGGCTTTTATGCTGAAATTCGACCAGCGTAGGGCTGGTCTTCGGTGCCGTTAGATTCGCCGTTTGGACTCGCTGCGGAATATGGGCCGGAACGCTGGCCGGCGCAGGCGTTTTATAGAGTTTAGGACTAGGGGCCGCCACGCGTTCAGGCTTGGGTTCCGCGATCGCGGCAACGGTTCCCGCCGTTATCTTGGACTGGAGTTCTTCCCGCACAGTGTCATTCATCATGGCACCACATGTCGGGCAGATCGAAAGGGTAGGGGCCAAACTGCGTTCGCACACCGGACAGTTCATAGGCTTAGATCGTCAGATTGAATTGAAATTAAACGCGAAGCGTAATTCTGAAACTACGTGATATTATCAACTTTCACTTTAAGTCGTCAACAGTAAAGTTAAGAAAACCTTACATAATTCTACATTTCTTAAATTGTGGAAAAGCCTGTGGATAACTATCGATCTCTGCCGTAACCACCACGCTCACAAAGGTTTGCGCCCGGCAAATCCCGCCTCCGTCTCATGCCACCATGAGATTTCGTCTCCGTCACCCTCCTGCCAGCATAAATAAACGACCCGCTCGCCCCTCAAACTCGGAAAGTCTATCAATCCCCGCTGATGGTCTTTCAACTCTACTCCGAGCCCGTGCAGTTCGGTTGTAAGCCTCCCAACCGTGTAGAGCGTGTTTATATATCCGGTGCCACCCGGCATCCCGCCGCCGAAAGTCGACGCCGCTGCGGCGGAACGCGCCTCATCACGCATACTGTCAATATCGACGTATAGCCGTTTGATCTCGGCGAGCTTTGGCGTGATCTCGCTCAGCATGCGATTGGCTTCTTCGACTGTAAAGAGCTTCATCGTTCGTCTCTAACACGGATAAATTCGGCGATCTCTTCGGCCTCGACGTCCTCGATGTCCGCATCGAACGGCACCGGCCGCGGAACACGGTCATGGCGTTCACCCGTTCTCAAACCCGGATCGGTAATCTCGCCGGGCGGAATGAATGAAGGAACATCATAACCGTCCGGTTGCGAGCCGTCTTTTCGAATCAGATCGGCAAGATCACCCAGATCAATGAAGAAATCGGCCACGTCTATCAGCCTCGGTGCCGTATTTGATCGAAAGCCCGCGACCTCGACTCTGCAGCCTTTGTAGGCGACCGCATTGATCGCGTAAACAAAATCCTCATCGCCCGATACTAATACGGCGGTATCATAGCGTCCCGCCAGGCTGAGCATGTCGACCGCGATCTCAACGTCAAGATTGGCTTTACGCGTTCCGTCGTAAAAGGTCTTTAGCTCTTTTTGGACGACGCGAAATCCGTTTCGCCTCATCCAGAGCAAGAAGCCCTGCTGACGCTCGGCCCCGACATCGACGCCGGTGTAAAAAAAGGCTCGCAGCAGCCTGCCATCGCCGAGTAACAGGCGAAGCAGCTTGTTGTAATCGATGTCGATATTATGAAACCGAGCCGCGTGGAACAGATTATTACCGTCGATGAAAACGGCGACCCGTCCGCGATGGCCAAACTGCCACGACGAGTTTGTAGTCGAATCGAACTGCATTTTTCGGCACCTCTTAATAAAGTCTATCGAGGGTGTCTCCTAAGAGAGGTGCTGTCGACGGATGAGCAATGAGAGCGAAGTCTGTTGTTAAATCAAATTTCTGATCTTTCTGCTAATAAGTGAATAGAATATCGGCTAATTTAAATAAAATAGTCAATCTAGACCGCTCGCCCGCCTGTTCCGTACCATTCTTTCCGGAGATCGCCTCGCCTCTTAGTTTGCCTTTCACAACAGTAACGGTCAAGCAATTTAGCCGTGGAAGTGTTAAAATTCCTAGATCACACGCCACCCGATATGGCAGAAAACGAATCTATAACCAATGAACCGGCGGCTTCGTTCGACCCCGCGATCCAGAGCGAGAAGCTCGGTTTCGACGCCCAGCAATTGGTCGAATGCGATTCCTGCGGCCGCAAGAATCCGCCCAATCGCCTCACATGCCTTTACTGTGCCGGAGCGCTCGCAATCGACCCTCAGGCCGTCGAAACCATTACCACCGGCCTCCGGAAACCAGATACCTGGGAACGGGGCTTCAATTTGGTCCTTAAAGCTCCTTTAGCCCACGATGCAGTAGATGTAGACCGGGCCGCCCAGGTATTATCGCTTGAAAAGGACGACCTTGTCGCAATAATGCAGGCGCGCTTGCTGCTTCCCGTCGCAAGGGCTGACAGTGAGCGCAGCGCCAATTCGGTAAAGGATGTATTGGCGAAATTAGGCATTGAAACGATGGTTGTCAGCGATCAGTCGCTTGCCGAGGATAAACCGCCGACACGGCTTCGGAGTATCAGTTTCGATGACAACAGTTTCACGTTAAGACTCTTTAATACAGGCGAAGACATTGTCATCCAGGCTTCCGATCTCGTTCTCGTCGTCGAGGGCGTGATCAGCGTTAGCCGAGTAGACCAATTGGAAAAGAAACGCCTTCGCGGGGCAAACCGCATGCTTGACGAGACTTCCTCGACTTCTGATGAATCGCTGCTCGATGTTTATACGCGCGGTGACATGAACGGATATCGTGTCCAAACTGCGGGCTTCGATTTTTCAGGGCTCGGGGCCGAGAAGGGAATGCTCGCTGCCGACAATCTTAAAAAATTAAAGGACAGGCTCGTCAATGTTTCGCCAGAGGTGAAATACATTGATGAATATCGATCGCTCCGGCAACTGCTCGGCTATGTTTGGGAGATAGAGCTGCGACAGGAAAGCAAGGGCCTGCAGCATGCCGGGATCGGACAGAAAGGTTTCGGAACCGTTGCCTCAACCAGCAATCTCAGCCAGTTCACCAAATTCTCTCGCCTGCAGCGTCATCTTCTATGAGACCACGCCTGAATCGAACAAAAGCTCCCTCACCGCGAAGTGCCGACCGTCGCGAGGGCCGTTCTGCCGACGCCGCACCGGCCCGGCCTGCCGGATCGGTTATCTATGGTGTTCTGCCCGTGCTCGAGGCCCTGCGGGCCGCCAATCGTCGGATCGATAAGGTCCTCATCGCCGAAGGAGCAAGAGAGGCGCGACTTAACGACATATTCGAGCAGTGCCGCGAACGCTCGATCGTCTGGAACCGGGTCGCTCGAGATACATTCACAAAATATCTAGAACCGGGAATTAACCACCAGGGAGTGCTCGCTTTCGTCGCTGCCGCAAGTTATGTCGATGCAGATGAGCTGATCGCCGGCGCCTCGGACAACCCACTGCTGCTGATCCTGGACGGGGTCGAGGACCCTCGAAATTTCGGCGCGATATTACGCGTGGCCGAATGTACGGGTGTCGATGGGGTCCTGATACCTGAACGCCGTGCCGTCGGGCTCACCGACACTGTTGCTAAATCGTCGGCCGGGGCGATCGAACTGGTAAAGGTAGCGAAATCTAGTAATCTGAACCGGACCATCGAAAAGCTTAAAAAGGAAAATATATGGGTCATCGGCACTAGCTCAAATGCCGAAGCTGCGTACACCGAGTGGGACTGGACAAGACCGTCGGCCTTGGTGCTCGGCGGTGAGGGACGCGGGCTTCATCGTCTGGTCGCCGAAAACTGCGATGCATTGGTAAAAATTCCAATGTATGGAAAGATAGATTCACTGAACGTATCGGTCGCCGCCGGCGTAATCCTCTTTGAAGCCAAACGCCAAAGAGAAAAGGATAAGTAACTATGTTTTGTCCAAAATGTGGAGTATCGAACCCTGATACGGGGAAGTTTTGCCGGAGCTGCGGCACTGACCTCAGCTCTGTCTCGCTGGCTCTGAAAGCCAGTGGCGTTCAGAACAGCCTGTCGTGCAGCGATAACGGAACCACGCTCGAGGGTGCAATGTCGCGGTTATTTATGGGGGTCGCATTCCTGATCGTTGCCGCAGTCCTCGGTCTAACGGGCATTGCTGGCGGGAGAGCCTGGTGGTTTTGGATGCTGATCCCGGCTTTTGCAATGATGGGAACGGGCGTCGCAAATTATATGCAGATCCGTAAAGACGAAGCGGCACGGCTGAATGCTTCCAATGTTTCGCTCAATTCCATGGAAGGTGCATCTGTCAATGTCCTGCCGCCGCAGCAGACCGGGTTCGCCTCGCCCGCGTCGAGATATCGGACCGGCGATCTGGTACCACCAAGCGTGACAGATAATACTACGCGCCAGCTAGAGGTCGATCGTGAAGGCGAAACGATGACCTTGCCTAAGAAGTAGGCATAGACAGCCCTCAGTTTATTTCCTTGTGATCTGTCGAACGTTTCCCGAATTGCCGTTCACGTCGTAAGCTCTCAGCGTCACTGAATATTCACCGGAAGCCGCCGGCAGACTCACAATGAACCGCTCTGTCGGCGAATCCGCGATACCGTCCTCAGGGTAGATCGGTCTCCATTCACCTGCGTCAATACTGTATTCGGCTCGGGTAATGTAGCTCGCGCGGTCCGTTGCCTCAAAGACGACCTGGGCTGACGAACTGCTTACGACTGTCACGACTGGCGCAGTATTGTCGATGTCTATAGGCTCAGTCACCTTTTCACCCGAAAGGGCCAACCCCGCCGGGTTGGAAGGTGTGTCATGGGCTACGACCCGAAACACATATTGCCCGTCAGAAAGCGACTGTCCGTCTATCGTGATGAAAGGTTCCGTGAGACCGCCGCGTAATAGCTTGAATTCAGTTTCTCCGAGTTCCCGGTAATAAACGTCAAACACGAGATCGTCGCCATTACGGTCCTCCGATGTCCATTGCAATGAAGTGGCCCCTCTCTGGTAAACGCGCCGGGGCGGTACGACAACGCTTGGTATTCCGAACGCTGCCGGATCAAGTCCTGACAGAGCAATATTCGGATCTATTTGAACTGGCGGATTGGCCGCCAACCCAACGTTGGTTGGCAAAACCTGTATCGAGAGAATTTCAGGTGCGATATTTGCCGGTAAAAAAGCGACATTCACACTCTCTAACCGCGCCGGAACAGCAGCCGCTCTTAACACCGCCCGCCACTGTATATACCGAGCTCGGGGGCTTGTTACCTGAGATCCCTTTTGATCATTAACAGTTTCGCTCCATGCGCTCCATGTTTCATCCGGCTTCCCTGTGTTTCCGGCACGAGTTTGGATAGCCAAGCTGCCTGACCCATCGAACCAGAGTCTTCCCCATGACGCTGTCGTTTTAGCATCGAGCACCGAAGATTCGTATGTTCCCTCAGCAGCCGTTTCCGGCCCGAAGCGGTAAAGTACACCCGGATTGCTCGACGTAGCGATAAGCGAATTGCCCGCCGAGCGGATCGTCGATATCTGACTGGCTTCACTCTGGAGCACAAGTGTGTCGCTGCCATCGTTGCCGATACTGTAGATCCGTCCCTTTTCGGACGTTCCGACCAGAACTCCGTTTCCGGTCTGATGCGCATAGATCGAGAACCCGACCACCGTCGTCGACGTCCATAATATCTCGGTCCTGCCATCCGGAAAGATCCGGTAAACTGCTGATTTAGCCCCTGCAAGGTCGTATTTGCTCTTCACTGCCTCGGGTGCCGCTACAGTCGGCTTTTCAACAGAGACTGTCGGGCTATCGGGCGTCGCGGTCGCCGGCGTCGCAGCCTCGGCGGGTTTCGGGGCCGATGCCGATTCACCGAGGGCCAGTACATAGAGCGAACCGTCCGGCCCCACCGACATCTCGTGGATCTCGCGAAGCGGCGAATCCAAAAGCCCGAACGGTTTGCCGTCTGCTCCGAAACGCATTACGAGCCCATTCGAATCGGTGCCGGCATAAAGATTGCCCTGGCGATCGGTCGTAAGTGAAATAATGTGTGTTTCGCTGGTGTCAAAAAGCAGCGAAGCATCGGGGGCCGCACCCGCAGCCCTGACACGATAGATCCGGCCGCCGTCACCGGTGCCGACCGCCAGGCTGCCGTCTGTCATTACGGCAAGCGACCAAATGTATTTATCCCCGGGTGTGAAATAGACGGTCGCGTTTCCTGCTGGATCCAGCCGATAAACCTTGCCGTCAGGCGATGTCGCGGCAAATATCTCGCCATTTCGCCCAGCGGCTACCGCCGATACGTTGATCTCGGCGAGATCGGCAAGAAGCGCCCCCTTTCCGGCAGAGTCAATCTTAAAGACCTTTCCGTCGCCCCCGGTGCCAAGGTAAATATTGCCCGCAACATCAACGGCGGTCGCCCAGATATACGCTTGCTCGGTCTTAAATGCCTCGGTCCAGCGAGGCGCTAGCGTTATGGCACCGTTATGGTCGATCGAAACGCCTCGGGCATCGCCCTTCAGCACATCAGGCCGCGAATTGACCGACCAGATCGCAGGCTGGCCCGAAACATTAGTGATGGAGATAAACGCTGCGACGAGCGCGGGTAATAAAATTCTCTTCATTTATATCGTGTAGACTATCCTGATTCGCGGTTAATAATAGCAAATCCCACAAAGGCGGTCGCGTCGACGATATGGCAAATCTCAGGCCATGCGTTTTTCCACGCTGTCGTCAGCCGCATTCAGCCGAGTCTTTTCGTTCCGGATCTCCGGGCTCCCGGCTTCGAGAAAATGGAGGGCGTCCTTAAGCTCGTCTGCGTCGCCGGTTATAAGCCGGGCACTGCGTTCGCGGGTCAGGTATGCCCAAAACCAATCGAACATTACCGCGAATCTGTTCCGGAACCCGATCAGGAAGACAATGTGCAGGAACAGCCACATCAGCCATGCAATAAACCCTTTGAACTGATATCCGCCTATATCGGCGATCGCCTTGTTTCGGCCAATAGTCGCCATGGTGCCGCGATTGATGTATTCAAACTCTTTTCTCGGCTGAGACTTTAGATCGCGCAAAATATTGGCGGCTGTCGTCTCGCCCATTTGCATCGCCGCCGGGCTGACGCCGGGAACTGGTTCACCATCTTTCTGTAGTACCGACGCCATATCGCCAATTACGAATATCTCCATGAATCCGGGCAGCGACAGATCGGATTCGACGACAACGCGGCCGACCTTATCGAGTTCGGAACCCAGGGCCGCTCCCAAAGGCGAAGCCGCTACTCCGGTCGCCCAGAGCACAACGTCACAGTCGAGCCAGGCGTCAGCAGCTTTGATGCGGCCCGGTTCGATGTCGGTCACAAAACTGTTTAGACGGACCTCGACACCCAGGGACTCAAGCTGTGATTTGGCACTCGCCGAAAGATCGTTGCCGAATGTGCCTAAAACGCGGTCCGATCCCTCAAGCAGTATCACCTTCGCCTTCCTGGTATCGATCGCCTTAAAATCGAACGCCAGCGCCTGGCGGGCGATACCGGCGATGGCCCCGGCAAGTTCGACACCCGTCGGCCCGCCGCCGACGACAACAAAATTAAGCTGCGGCTCAATGCCCGTAAGGTACGCCTCGCGTTCGGCGAGCTCAAATGCGAGAAGCACCCGGCGGCGTATCTCAACTGCGTCCTCTACCGTCTTGAGGCCCGGAGCACTGGTTTCCCAGTCATTCCCAAAATATGAATGCCTCGCACCGGCTGCGACGATCAGGTAGTCATACGATATGCGGGACCCTTGGGAGAGGATGACCTTTTTTCCGTCTTTGTCGAAATCGGAGACCTCGCCAAGGATCACCTCGATGTTTTTGAATTTGTGCAATATCCGCCTGATCGGCTGGGCGATCTCGCCCGGCGACAGAACGGCCGTTGCCACTTGATAAAGCAGAGGCTGGAAAACGTGATGATTCTTACGGTCGATGAGGGTGACTGCCACGGGCTTCCGCGCTAAGGCCTTAGCTGCCCAAAGGCCCCCAAATCCGCCGCCGATTATCACAACCTTTGGCCTTTTCGCCATAAGCAAAACCTCTCCGCTCTAATACGCGAAACCGCAAGAATAGCTTACCATTCAAAAACCCGAGCAGTTTCTGCACATAAAGCCATTGTATAGCAGCGGGTGAAAATCGATGATGTGGTAAATCACATGTATGCAAACCGAGGTCTTAGAGAAGGAAAAGTAGTGCTGCCGGCTTCACTGCGGCGACGGCTTGGAAGAAAACAAGGTGACAGGCTGAACGCTGAAGTAAAAAGCGGCAATATCGTCCTGACCCCGAAGCGAAAAGCATTGCCAAAAGCTCGGATCATCAAAGACCCTTTGACCGGATTTCCTATATCGGATTCCGGTAAAGGAGCTCCGGTTTTGACCAGTGAAATGTTAGCCGAAATGCTCGCCGACTTTCCATGATATACCTGCTTGACGTCAATGCTTTGATAGCCTCGGGCACACAGGCCATCAATTCCATGATCGAGCAGCCGTTTGGGTCGCATCAGTATCCGCTGCTGATCAATTTGCTACGTCAGCCATTACCGAACTCGGATTTGTTCGTGTTCTCTCGCAAGCCTACGGCATTCCGGTCGCACAATCCGAACAAACACTCGCCGAACTAAAAGAACATAAAGACTTGAACTTCACCTTCGTCTTAGACGACCACGACGCATCAAAACTTCCGTCGTGGGCAACATCCGCAAAGCATACCGCTGACGGACACCTTGTCGAATTAGCAAAATCTCACGGCTGCGTTCTTGCTACATTCGACGAGGCGCCTTTGCGATTCCATATAAAAGGTCCTTCGGCGCAAAATCCGTCGGGAGAAGTTTCTCCGTTCGGGCAGCGTCAAGATAGCGTCATGCTTACCGCTTCGCCGTAATTCTCTTTTTCTTGCCTAAGCTCTTTTCGTCGCTTGGAATGATGTCCGGCAGGTCAAGGGAATCGTCAACCAGCACGTCCAGATATACGTTCGCCAATTTGGCATAGGCATAGAGCACAAGTAATGGTGGCTCGCGCTCGCCGCGTTCGTAGCCCGAGACACTTTTTGCGTCTATCGTAGTATTCTGAAAACCAAACCTTATCAAAATCCCGTTTTGGGATAAGCCGAACATTTCTCTTATTTGTCTGAGTTTCTCAGCTAATCTCTCAGGTCGTTCACGTGAAGCTCTTCCCATACAAAGAGTTGTAAATCTTATTGGCATCTTCTTTGCTTGACCCACGCTTGAAACTATGGCTAAATAGCCATACTCACCTTTGTCTTATTACGCGCCTGAAGTGGAGAAATGATTCCTGATTCCGGCTGGACAAAACAGATCGGCATTCTCGGGATTGGTCTGACGGTCAATCAATTGCTTGTTTGGGGGTTTGATTATGCACTTTATCCGTTTGTGATCTGGCGGATGGGGTTAATTGCGGGTGGGTTGGTGATGACTGTGTTGTCTTGTGTTCTATGTTACTCGCTGCTGAGGTTTTATGACTGGTCAAAGAAGGACTGGCTTGGCATTGAGATGATAAAGGGTCTGAAAGAACGCGATCCCAAAAGTTGGCTTGGGCGCGTGACCGCACGGCTTTTGAGGATGGGCGACCCGGCGGCAATGGTTATTTTGTCAGTCAGATTCGACCCGTTCATAACAACGGCATACATGCGGCATGGCAGTCATAAGTTCAACGGCCTGTCGAAACGCGACTGGCGGATATTCTTCATCAGCCTTTTGATAGCCAACGCATATTGGGCATTTGTGATGTTCGCCGGTGTCTCGCTGATCGAATGGCTTTGGCAGAAGTTGACGGGTTAGAGAGTGAATTTAAACGCAGAGACCGCAGCGGCCGCAGAGATCTCAGAATAACTTGTCTTTAAAATTCTCTGCGTCCTCTGTGGTCTCTCTCTGCGTTAAATAAAAATCTAAGATCCCCCGATTCCCGGAGTTCAAAAGGCTTGAACTGACAGACCGCGAGGCTGTCGAGACGTTTACACGCAATCTGCCGCCGTATTCGGATTTCAACTTTACAAGCATGTGGCTCTGGGACATAAACGGTGAGACGATTTTGTCGCAACTGAATAATAATCTGGTCGTGCGAATGCAGGACGTGCGAGACCAAAGCCTGTTCTATTCATTCATCGGCACATCAAATTGTAATGAGACCGCAACGGAGTTGCTTGAATATCTGAGCAGTAAAAGTTTGTCGCCCGAATTAAAAATAGTGCCGGAATACACGGTCAGAAACCTCGATACTGAGAGATTTCAAATCACCGAAGACCGCGACAATTTTGATTACATCTGTTCAGTCAAAGAATTGGCGATGATGTCCGGAAGACAATGGCTTCGAACGAGAAGGCTGGTCAATCTTTTTCAAAAGAACGATTTCATATTCATACGCTTAAAACTTCCCGAAAGCACGAATCAGGAAAAGATTAAAAACTGCATGAATTCCTGGGTGAATGTTAAAAAGGTCAAATCTAAAACTATGGCCTTTGAGAACAACGGAGCTTTCGAACTTGAGACAATTGCTTTGGACAGGTTACTTGTCGATTCCTGTGACATTCTTGATTACACATTGTGTTACGGCGTCTTTGTGGATGGAATCATGGCTGGTTTTTGCATAGGTGAAATTTCACATAAGCACTTTACTGCCCGTTTTACTAAAGCCAACTATGAGAAGAAGGGAACTTTTCAATTCTTGATTCGCCAAACGGCCAGAGACTTGCTGGAACAAGGCATCACCCATTGGAACTTCGAAGAAGACATGGGCCTGCCGTCGCTCCGCTTCGCCAAAAGCCGCTACCGCCCAACTCATTTCTTGAAGAAATACACGGTCAGGTTTGAGGATGCCGAAGCGAAGTGTTAAGTCGTCGAAGACGACGGAATATTTGTAGCCCACGATGCAAACCGTGGGTGAGGTCACAACCAAAATCCCGAACCGTCGAAGACGGTGGCATAAACAACCGCACGTATGCCGTCGTCTCCGACGACTCGGGCATTTGGTGTGATTTTTCCCCACATCTTGCGATGCGGGCTGCAAATATATCGCGGATTTCATCCGCTTATAGGCTGGAGAGAACTACTTTTGGAATGGAAGATAGATCACTTGGTCGCTCAAGTTGTTCGTTTCATCGACGGTGATCTTTACGATGTCTTCAATTACTTTGCCGATGGATGCGTATTGTGAAACGACGATCAGGCCCGGAAATTCGTATTGCTCGTGGATACGTTGATAGGCAAAACCGATCATTGTAGCGGCGTCATATGTTAGCACAATTCGCCCTTCGACGGCGGCCCATTCCAGAACCTCGGTGTCGTGTTTGCCAAGAAGGCCGACTTCGTGAATGCGGACAATATCCGTTTCGGAAGAACGGCGCCGGAGACCGCGAACGATGCGGTTGTTGAAATCTTCATCGGCGAGAAATGCTGGCATCCGGAAAGGTCAGTTAGAGCCGTTTTGTCGGGAAAGCAGCCGCTCACGGATCGCTTTTGGGTCAAAGCGGGTTTCGACCTCGGAACGTAGCTGCTTGTCCTGCGCGGCTCGTTTGGCAAGATACGCTTCGACCTCGTCCTTGTTTTGCAGGTAGTAGCTGATCGCCGAATATACATCGCTGAGAGTAAGCGAATCAAAGTCCAGAGCGATCTCTTCCGGCGACAGGCCTTGTTTGAAGGCGTGAATGACCGAATCCAGCGAAACCCGCGTGGAACCGATCCGCAACACGCCGGCCGGCGTCCGGTTAAAGCTTAATTTCGTTGTCGAAACGACCACGCTCATTCTGACTATAGTAACACGAAAATGATGCTTCTAAAGATAATAAAACGATCTCTGATCTCTATACTTCTGTTCGTTTGCTCTTACTGTCCGGCATTTGGCCAATCCTCGATTTTCTTTGTCCCTTCGACCGACACTCAGGACAAGAGAACGGTGATGATAAGCAGCGAGGGATATTTTCATTTTGACAAATATCGGAACGGTGGTTTTCAGGTTGTGGGGCCGTCGGTCACCTATGGGTTGAGAAAAGATCTTGAGATCGGCGTCAATTTCTATTACACAAAAGAAGAAGGCTCGAACGCTTTTGAACTGCAGCCGAATATTAAATGGAAAGTTTATGAGAGCAAAAAAGGCGATGTTGCAGTATCCGTCGGATCCGTCGTGTTCGTCCCATTGAACAAAGCCGCCGGAGATAACATCGGCGATGCTTTATGCAAATGCAAGTAAAACATTTGATGCGGCAAACGGCCTGCGGCTGACCGGCGGAATATACAAGATCGCAGGCGGCGATGATGATTTCGGCACAAAAACCGGAGCATTGGTCGGCGTCGAACAGCCGATCACAAAAAAACTGACCCTGCTTGCCGACTGGACAAGCGGCAAAAACAAGCTCGGATATTCAAATATCGGCTTCGGCTACGAGGTCGGCAGATCGCAGTATTTTGCAATTGCCTATTCGTTCGGGAATACGGGCCGGGCAAATAACTTCCTGTCTGCGTTTTATATATTCACGTTTTAAGACGCCCGCTCACGCAGGTGGTTCTGAGCTGTGCGTCAGGAGCCGATGTAGCGGGAATAGATCGAGCGGGCCACTGAAATATCATCGGTTCCTTTCACTATCGCCCGCCCGTCGCGGAAGACGGTTACTTCGTTGTCGCCGGAGGAAAACCGCAGCAGGTATTCGTTTTGTTTGACATCAGCTAAAGCACGCAGTGTCGAGGCAATCCGTTTCAGATCGAGCGTAACCGGTCGCGGCGGAGCTATCTGGACGGCATCTCGTCCGCAAAGTACTGCGGAAAACTCGGCGGCGTCTGCATCTAGAAACTCAAATTCCCGCTTGCCACAGGCCGTGCATTGAGGATCGGGCTTGTCCAGTTTTATCGCCTGCCGGTCATTTGCCCAGACATCGAACTGCATTAGCGACCCGTGTAGTGATCCAAGATCGCCGACCAAAATTTTCAGCGCTTCTGATACCTGAGTGGCAGAAACCGTCGTTATGATCGGCATTATCACACCTGCGGTATCGCATGTCGGCGCAGATCCAGCGTCGGGCATTTCATCAAAAATACATCGTAAACAAGGCGTCTCGCCGGGGATGATCGTCATTGTCGACCCGTAACTCGAAACGGCCGCACCGTAAATCCATTTGGCATTGTGTTTTACGCATGCATCGTTCAACAGGTATCGAACCTGAAAGTTGTCAGTCCCGTCCAACACCAGGTCACAGCCGTCGAGCAAAGTTTCGACGTTCGAATTATTAACATCCGCAACTATTGCTTCGACACCTATCGCCGAGTTGATCGCTGTTATACGATTTCTCGCCGCTACAGCCTTTGGCAGACGTTCGTGAGCATCTGCTTCACTAAAAAGTGTCTGTCTCTGCAGATTCGAAACCTCGACAAAATCACGGTCGACGATCCTCAATTTGCCAACGCCCGCACGAGCCAACATCTCGACATGAGAGGACCCGAGCGCTCCGCAGCCGACGATCAGCACTCGAGCCGCAGACAGGCGTTCCTGTCCCCTGGTCCCTATTTCGTCGAATAGCACCTGCCGGCTGTACCGCTGCATTAATTCCGTCATTGATCGAACAGTTTTCTTAGAAAGCCCTTCACATCCGATTCCTGGTCTGTATAAGAACGGTCCGGCCCAAAACGCCTGGCATTTAATCGGGTTGCCCGTCGTTCGCCTCGCAGTTTTTCACGCTGCTCCTCGATATCGCGTAGTTCGCGTTGCCGGGCTATGCCCATTCCACCGTCGCGAATGAAGGCGACTATCCGCGGCAGTTCGTCGGCATCGAACCAGACACCGTGACTCTTGCAAGTGTCAATTATGATGCCCGACGCACGTGCAAAATTGCTGCGATTCATCAACTCACTGCAAACTGGACACGGAACGTAGGTAACCTTAACAGGTGCTGCCGAATTGGCCCCACGTCCTTTATATTGGAGAACCGCCGACTGCTCATCTCGATCGGTGCAAAGCTCTTCAAAAGCCTCGACCGTCATCCACAGGCCCGAGCATCGGCCGCATTCGCTTAATTCCGCTTCACCGACTGCTATTGACTCAAGACTTGTGCGGCACCGCGGGCATCCGCCGACGGGGGCATTGTCACCGCCAGCCGCCTCAACCATCTTTTTGCCGCAATGACCACAGTGTTTTGTTCCAACGAACATCAGGCCCAGGCAGTGGACGCACGCCATGGTCTTTAGGCGCGTGCGGCAAAATTCACATTTCGTGCTGTCACCCGCAATGCCGGCTCCGCAATTTGGGCAGTTTAACGCCTTAACCGTCATAGGACAGACGCGACATTTCAGCCGCTTTCATCATAATAGCTGCGGGAGCCGTTTCGCCGGTCCATATCTCGAACTGCCTAACGGCCTGAGCGACCAGCATCTCCACACCCGTTATTGTCTCGAGCCCGGCATTTTCCGCTGCCTGGATCAGCGGCGTCGGCACGGATGATGTGACAAGGTCGTAGACCAGTTTTGCATGCTCCAGCAAATCCGGGGCTAGCGGTCCAGTATCGCTCGCGGCGTTCATCCCGATCGGGGTTGCATTGATGACAATGTCATACGCTCCCGCCGACTCGGTGTCCATTGTATCGAAATTCACTCCAAACTCTGTGGCCAGCTTTTCAGCCTTTGACGGATCGCGAGCGAAAACTGTAACGATCGCCCCTTCCTTTTTCAGAGAAAACACACATGCCCGGGCCGCTCCGCCTGCCCCATAGATCGCCGCGCGGGCGCCTTTCAGCGGTCCGTATCGGGTTGATAAGGGCCGCACAAATCCTTCCGCATCAGTGTTATAGCCGTGAAGCCGCCCACCGTCGATCAGGACCGTATTCACCGCTCCGATGGCCTTTGCGGTCTCATCGATCTCATCAAGGTGATCGATAATCGAGAGTTTATGCGGCATCGTCACCGCAAATCCGCCAAAATTGAGATCGACTTCACGCGTGTCGGGCCTGACCATCCTATCGATAAACTGGCCGATGTCCTTGACTAAAAGCGGTAAAAACACTGAGTTGACCCCTGCATTCGCAAAGGCAGCATTATGGATGTGCGGGGACAGCGATTGCGAGACAGGGTCGCCGATCACGCCATAAACACGGGTCTCGCGGTCTATCTCCCGGATGCGGTAAAGGTTTGTCAGATCATCCGCCGATATCTGACCTGGAGCCGTTGCCTCGCCGACAGAACCATACGTCCACCGTGAACCGTGCGGGGGGCCGAGGATGCGTGTGATTTTGCCCGCCTCGCCCATGGCTATGGCGACGACCGGCTGAGACACGCGCTCGGCTTTTTGCAGCAAATTCCAAACCGGGAGAGTATCGATAATGTCGTCGGCCAGATATGCGTATTTGATGATATCGGGTCGGCGGGCATTCAGCCGGTTAAAGATAGCGTTGGGATCACCGTCGACAAAGCTAAAATTGTGATAAGAGAGTATTCGCGTTTCCCACTTGCCGGGCGTGTCAAACACATCTTCTTCGAGATCAACGGATTCAACGCAATCACCCAGCATTTTCCAAAATCCCCTGCGTTCGGCCGCTGAAACCGGGCCGCGGCCGCCCTGTTCCGGAGCTCTGTATGTTGCGATGATCGGCTTTATGATCGTGTGTGATCGCAAATATCCGAGCATCAGCGGCAACTCGTCGGGGCGCAAATGGTCAAAACGTATTTCGATAATGTCGGCTGACCGTGCCGCCAAGCCGATCTTCTCTACCGCCTCGGCGCAGGTTTCGGCACTGACCGATGCACAAACCTTACCGCTGCTCATAATCAAAGGTTTTCTGATCCATCACAAAGCTTAGTGTCAGGATCAGACATACGATCACACAGACCGCGGCACTTACGACTATCACCGTGTTGCCGCTTTGTTTGACCGCGATCGCTGTCGCCGCCCAGGCGATCGACATGGGAAAGATATAATTTGTCAGCCGCCATCTAACCAGCCCAGCAACACCCGTTGCTAATAGGATCAACCCGACCCCGATCGCGCTCCATGTGCGAATACCAAACGAAGCGCCCATATAGGTTAGCAGGACTACGAAATTGACTAGGGTCGCCGCGGTAACCCATCCCGCATATATGCCAAACGGGATCTTAGTAAATAATGCAATGCCCGATTCAGTGTCTTGTGAGAACTGTCGGATCATCAATATCAGCGTAGCGAGCAGGGCAAGGATCAAGAGCATACAGACCACGATCTGCTCGTGATGCCAAAAATATATCCATCCGCAATTTAGTACGCACGATCCGATGTAAAGCGACCTAATAGGCCTGAATCTGACGAGATTTCGCGGCAGCAGTTGGTAAATGCTAAATGCCACCATTCCGACATATATCAATGTCCATATCGAGAATGCGTAACCTGCGGGCGTTAATATTGTGGGATAGCGTTCCGAAATAACTGCAGGGGACACTTCATTAACATACCCTGCGGCAGCCATCCCGTTGTATGCAATGGTCGCAATGGTTGCAACCATTACCAGGATTGATCGCATCCGATCAGCCGAGTGGATTTTGGTCATTGATCGATTATTACACTATTTGTATTAAACCAGTCTGACCGGTCTTGAATATTTACGTTTTCGTATAATAAATCCCGTAAAACGTAAAGATTTGTAAACTCGATACTGAAAACATGCTATATTTCGGTCTTTAACTAGATAACTTGATGGACAGTTTCTCTGGCATCCTAATTGCAGGAAACATAAAGTAGTGGACGCCCTTTCCCACCATCTCCTGTGGCGTGAAAGATGAAAGGGGTGATAATGATGAAAGCTCTAAAGAAAATTTTATTTCTGCTCGGCATCACGGCTGCGCTGGCAATGACGGCCTCAGCCCAGCGGAACGATCCCAAGAAACCGCCTCCGCCGAAGGAAAAACCGCCAGTAGTAACGCCGCAGCCTAAGGATCCGCCTAAGGATCCGAAAAAGCCAGACAAACCCGCGTACGTTATCGTCGCGACGAAATTCGACTAATGAACTGATTTAAAAGTGAGAGGGCAGGCCCAACGGACCTGCCCTCTTTTTTTGCCTGTTTAATGGTGCCGTCTACAAGATTTGAACTTGTGACCTATCGCGTGTGAAGCGAGTGCTCTACCACTGAGCTAAGACGGCTTTCGGCCTATGATCAGATGGCTGAGTCGTCCGCTTTTGCCGGACGATTCTCGTCGGTGCCTTTTATTGAACTGAGTGACGAATCGGTGTAAA
>JBGSXN010000263.1:0-15460 GCA_041751355.1 Pyrinomonadaceae bacterium | reverse complement strand
CCGCCCTGGTGATATTCGTCAGGGCGGCTTTCTTGGGTCCGTGGTCTTCGAATTTTTATCTGAGAGCTCGTTGGCGGCCCCAAACATGAGGGTACGTTGGACCGATCGTCCCAGCCAGGTCTCATGCAAATGTTAAAAACCGAGATCTTCCGTACCTTGCAATACTTAAGGACCTTTTTTTAGCAGGTTCCGGTCCCGGCGATGAGTAAAAGGAAGGTTTTGTAGCACAGCTTACTGATACTACCTGAGCGCGACGATACGATGGCTATACGAGAAACGTCGGGCCGTCCTTATTACGAGAATATCGGACTTCTTAGCTGATTCTGTTGGGCGGCGGACGGAATTGTCTCGTTAGTAAGGCTCAGGAGGTAACACAATAAAATGGGAACAAACAGAGATAGAGAAAACTACAGGCAATATTATTTTGATGATCGGGACGATGCAATGAGAGGTGAGCGTAACAGAGGTGGCAGCACCCGACGAAGTTCACGATACGGTCGAGACGACATGGGAAACCGATCGCGTTCATATAGGGATGATCAGGAGCGCGAGCGCGGAATGAGCGGCCTCTCACCCGGGTCCAGCCGACGAAACGAGCAGGAGCCGTATTTCGGTGGCTCCCGAGGTTCAGGTTTTGGCAGCGGCTTTGTGGACGACAGTTCGGATTTCGATTTCCGCGGCACCGGTTACGGGGAACGCGGTCGTGGATATGGACGGGGATACAGCTCAGGGCGTTCCGGTGGGTATGACTATGACGATGATCGGGAATTTACCCTCGGAGGCAATTACCCGTCATCCGAGCGAGGATTTCGCGGAGACGATCGTGGCGGAAGTGATCGCGGCTGGTGGGACAAGACTACTGACGAGGTCGCTTCATGGTTTGGCGATGAAGAAGCCGAGCGGCGGCGCGAGCAGGATGAACGCCGGGGTCAGCACCGCGGGCGCGGACCGAAAAATTATACCCGAACCGACGACAGGATAAGAGAGGACATCAATGACCGCCTTACCGATCATCCGTACCTTGATGCGTCGGAAATTGAGGTGGAAGTCAGCAACGGTGAGGTAACCTTGACCGGGACAGTCGACAGCCGCTGGACAAAGCGTACTGCCGAGGACATAGCAGAGGACGTTTCGGGCGTTAGAAATGTCGAGAATCGAATCCGCTATTCAACCGGCCGTTCTTACCAGGAAACTTCGATGCCCGACCGTACGGACGCAGCCGCTTCCTCTTCGGACGCTGCGAGTTCGTCGAAAAGCAAAACTGCTTCTGCCAACAGGTAGGTCACGTCAAATATAATCTAAATACGGAGGCGGCCGACTGGCCGCCCTCTTTTTGCGATGTCAGAATCCAAAAAGAACCGGTGTGGCGGCCGCTACCTGATCTCGACATTATGATCCGGTTTCCTCACAATCCGGTCTCCTCGGCCCACATATTTGTTTGCTTTTCAAATCATCGGAGAAAGAAAATTAGTTAGAGAATCCACGCTATTCAACCTATTGTATTTTAGTAAACAGACCGCCGGCTGACTAATTGCTCTAATCGGCTCCTGGAGAATATAGATCGTATGAACAACCTTGTTACAGATGATGAGAATAAGAACACCCGAGACGACGAGCCGGCTATCGGCAATAATACCCAGGCGTTTCCAGTTAAAGCTCAGTCTCAGCACCCGACCAACGAGAGCAGGGAACCGGTAACGGCACTAAACAGTACGATCCAGCAACCTTTAGAACGCCGGCTGCAGGCATCATTGGGTATTTATTAGCGAAATCGTTTCAACATAACCAGCCGGATGGGGCGAGCTGCGTCTCGTTCATGAGTTTTCCACAGATCCATGCTGGCCCTCGACGCCGAAGAGAACGATATAACGCATCTTTCCATCGCGCTTCAGCCAGTCGGAACGCGGACATTCACTGTCCGCAAGGCCAAGCGGCCGAAGCATCTGACATTGGCTCATCCACAACGCCAAACGATGCGGACAAGAGTGTCCGCATTCAGTACATTGCAATACTTAAGGATCTTTTCTTAGCAGGGGATAGGGATTTATGTAATCGCCCTCCCAGTACCGGGCCGGGTCGCGGACGACGGCTACTGAGAAATGGAGGTGAAAATTGCCCGGCCCGGCGTTGCCCGTATCGCCTACGTATCCGATCGTCTGCCCCTGAACGACCTTGTCGCCGACCTTGAGCCCGTCGGCGCGGCTCTGCAAATGGGCATAATAAAGGACGTATTTACCGCCATTCGACAGTTGATAGATTGTTATGCCTCCGGGCACGCTATCAAAGAACCTCGCGATCACGCCGTCAGTCGCCGCAATAACCGGTGTGCCGGCTGGTGCGGGTATATCGATGGCATCATGTGCTCGGTCCTCGCCCCGAGATTCATTGTAAGTGTCGAGAAGGCCAACTGCCGAAACGCCTGAAACCGGTACGATCAGATCCAGGGGTCCAGATCCTACGGAGTCAGCACTGGCCGGAGTGCTCATATCAGCCAGGATCGACGGGACGGGAAGCGGCGTCGGAGCAACCGTCGGAAAGGTCGGATCAGGAACCGAGACTGATGTACCGGACGGGAGAACCCGGATAAGTAGTTCCTTAGCAAGGAAATAGCCCGCGATAATATGTACCCCGATCAAATATGTCAGTATCACGGCTCGCCGCAATTTAAATTTCTCGAAAGGCATTACTGAGATTGTAGCCTATCGAAGCTGAGTACAGACAAAGCTAAAGGACGGCCAAGCCCCTCTATCTTTTATTCTTACCTGGTGATGACAGGGTCCGTTATTCAATAGCAACAATGTCCGAGTAAGTGTCGAAGGTCGTGTCGACATTACGCGGCATAAAACGGTATCGTTTTGATTCGACGATAATTCGATGCATACCGCCGCGGCCAACCTCTCCAAATTCGTAATATCCCAGTGAACCCGAAACGACATTTCGAGCAACTCCTTGAGCGTCGAGCAGTATTACCCGAGCATTCCGGAGTCCGTTTCCCGACGGGGTCAGAATACGGCCCGAGACTTTAGAAGATGTCGAAGTCTCGTTTACGATCTGTACGGTTCCCACGGTAGACGTTGCGGGCAGCAAATTGGCTTGCGCATCTGAAATGCTCACGTCGCTCAGGTCTAAATTTGTGGGCCCAACCGCTGCATTTGCCGCTACGTCGAATGTTACGGTCACTATCTCGATCGCGCCCAGCGCAAATGTGTTAGTCGAATCCGCAAGAACCGTGAGCCTGCCATATTGATTCGTATTTACTGTTAGCACTGTATCAGCCTCAAGTCCGCTGCCCAGTATGACAACCGGAGCAGCCAATTTCGCCGGGTCATATCCCATCGTGAACATTATCGCTATCTCGTCGCCCGCCGCGGTAAATTCCACCGGCACCGTGACTGTACTGCCCGTTTGGCCGCTAGTAGGAACGACGCGCACCTCGCGGCCTGCGGCAGCGTAGAAGGCAACTGACGTGCGGGTGGTCGGGCCGAATAAAAGGCAGCCAAAAAGCAAAATTGTGAGAAAAGCGAGGGATATTGATTTTTGAAACATATGCGGGAGTTTACTAATAGGATGTGAGAATAACGGACAGTTATTGGACTCGACGAGGCGGGATCGCCAAGGCCGAACGCATGAACGACATGCAAGCCTCATCCACTGCAGTCGCAACACGCGTGCCAACGATAACTTCCGCAGTATTACGCCCTAAACTCGTCGCTGTAAATAGCTCGGCGCTTAAAAGCGGGGCCCGGTATTTCAGCGAGTCGGGAATTAATCACGGGAGCCCATACCCGTGTGGCCTAAATCTCCCCGCTCGGAATCTTGCTCGTCGTTCGATATCTAACATGCGGCCCTTGCCTTAAATGCCCGAAAATACTCTGCGGTGAGACCGACGGCGGAGTCGTATCATGAAAGGCCCGATTATTGCTGTAAAGATCCATGAAGGTCTGTACGGGAAAGTGCTTCCTTCGTGATCAGCCTGCCCCTTCGCCGTTTCGCTCTTCGAAGCGATTCGTCCTACGATCTATGTCCCGCTCGCGACCGCCCGCAAAAAAATGTCGAAAAACACTCTCACCAGGACTGCCCGGGGCTTATCGCTCCGGGCACTGACACTCATCGGAATATTAACCGCCGTTTACCTGGCAACAGTTCCCAATTTTGTCAGCCACGCTGAACAGTCTTCCCCGGCTCCGACCATAAATGCGGTTCCGGTCACGGCCCCGACGCCCCCTGTGTCATTGATCAGCGGCCGATGTTCGGCGTACTCGGCCCCGGTCGTTCCGGCGCCGCTGCGGACCATATATGTTAATGCCGCAGCCGGCAGTGATTCGAATGACGGTTTGAGTCCTGCAAACGCATGGCGCACGTTAACTAAAGCCAATAACAGCGTCCGCCCCGGCGACCTTTTCCTCGTTCGAGGGACTTTCACGGACCAGTGGATCAGTCCCGCAGATTCAGGCACGAGTTCAAACAAAATTACTTTTCGCCGCGAACCCGGTTTTTCGGCCATTCTCGATGGCGGACTTTACGACGGAGCGATAGACCTGATCGGAAGATCGCATATTGTGGTTGACGGTTTTGAGATCGTTAATACCGAGCAAAGCATTCGCGTTGCTTACGAGAGCCATCATAACTGGTTCCGTAATCTTTACATTCATAATGCTTCGGGCACCGCGGTTAAATTCCGCTTTGGGGCGCAATTTAACCGCCTCGAAGATTCGGTGATCACAAATGTCGGAACTTCCACTGACAACGACTCGGACGCCATTAACCTATTGGAAAACGCTGATAACAACGTTATCGTTCGAAATTATGTCGGCTACGCCAGCCACGCCGCTTATAACGACGATGTTCAGGGCGAGTCGACTGGCGCCAATCAGAACAACATCGTCGCGCAGAACATATTTGATAATCCGTGGGCGAGTAATGTAATTCTTGCCGGGCGGTCGTCGTCAACCATCGTCGAATGCAATATTATGCGGAACGCGACCCAGGACAGTCAGGTCAATTATCCGCGGATGGGCATCCAACTGGACGGCGACGACAACATCATCAGGTACAACTACATTTACAATAATAAGGCCCAGGGAATATTGATCGAGGGGCGGGTATTTGCGAGCTCTCAGCAGATGTTCGCCGAGAACAACCACATTTACCACAACACGATCGTCGGCAACGGAACGGCAGGCATAATGTTCGTTGTTCAGGGATCGACGGCCTATGTTCGTAATAATTTGATAGAAAATAACCTTTTATGGAATAACGGAGGTTATGACGGCGCGAACGGGTCTTTTTACGATGTGGTTGCCGATCACTATTCCGGGAACAACCCATGGGTCCCCGGATTCTCGGATGGAAATGTCTTTAGGGACAACAATGTCTCATCCGATCCGTCAGTTCGCTTTCTTATCGCCATTAGCTCGGCCGGAGGCTCGAATCACGTATTTAACAGCCCCGAATCAGTTGCAACAGCATTTCCTCTCTGGACTGGCAATACAAGCCTCAACCCGCTCTTTTCAGACCAACAATCCGGCGACTTTTCGCTTAAAACCGGGAGTCCGATGATCGATTCCGGCCGTCATATCCCCGGTGTTGTCTATACCGGATCGGCCCCCGACCGCGGGGCTTTCGAATTCGACACGGATTCCAACGCTCCGGCCGGCGGGCTTGAGGGCGACGTTGCTACCGGTCACACCGGCGACGGGCTTTTACGGCCCGATGACGTAGAGACTGTCCGCCAGTTCGCAGTCGGCACGAAAGTGCAAAGCAGTCTTCATAACGAATTTCAGCGGGCCGACTCAGCCCCCAGAGCCACAAAAGGAGACGGTTTGATCACAGCAGCCGACGTTGTTCAGGCAAAACGCTTTGTCGCAGGCATGGATTCCCCCAAATCGGCCGGAGGCCCAACCGGCCCTTAAAGATCAAACTCATAAAAACCCAAGAGACGGGCTGTTCGAAAATTGCGTTCGAACAGCCATTTTTGGCTCTAGTTTTTAAGAAGTCCGTTGGAAAGCAGCAGCGAAAATTTCTGTCACGAAATTTGACTGCCCGGTGTTATCTATAAAGAACCAACTCAAAGTAAATAGAAATGCCCAAAATTAAAAACCGAGATTCGGCGACCGTGACCCGGAGGTCTTTTGTAGCCGGCACTTCGGCAACGCTCGTCGGAGCGATGTTTGGATGGAAAGCAACAGGTAAACAGCTGTCTTCGAAGACGTACGAGTTGGTTAACGGGAAATGGTTTGATGGCTGGAATTTTAGAAACCGACGATTTTATTCAGTTAATGGAGTTTTGACTTCTAATGATCCCGGCTCGGCAGCTTCCGTGGTCAATCTAGCGGGCAAGTATGTGATTCCGCCGTTCGGCGAGGCACACAATCATAATATTGAATACTCGACGCGGATTGACGAAGTCATACGGAAGTATCTTCAGGACGGCATCTTCTACGTTAAAAATCCTAATAATATTCCGACCGCAAGAGCATCTTTACTCGGCAAAATAAACATTCCCACGAGCATTGACGTGGCATTTTCTAACGGTGGTCTGACCGCTTCCGGAGGACATCCGTTGGGGGTTGCAAAGCGCCAACTTGAACGTGGAGCCAAGGCGGAAGACTGGGGCGAGGGCGGGTTTTATTTTATCGTCGATGAATTAGCCGACCTCGAACGCGGTTGGGAAAGGATTCTGGCCGGAAGGCCCGATTTCATCAAAACGTATCTTCTCTATTCCGAGGAATACGAGAAACGCAGACGTGACGAAAAATATTTTGCATGGAAGGGGCTTGATCCCAGACTTTTACCGGAGATAGTGCGGCGAGCGCGAACAGCTAATTTGCGGGTTTCGGCTCACGTTGAGACGGCCGCCGATTTTCACAACGCTTTGATCGCCAACGTTGATGAGATAACACATACGCCTGGCTTCAGACCGGAAAATGACGAGTGGACTAGATTTGATCCCTCGCGTTTTAGGATTGCAAAACAAGATGCTCGTCTTGCCGCTCGAAACCGAGTAACGGTTGTTACGACGCTCGTATCTGCGATAGACGAAGCCATGCAGACAAAGGTGGGTGAGTCCTTGAATAAATTGGGCGATATACTCCTTTATAACCTTAAGCTATTGAAAACACACGGCGTTCAGATTGCGATCGGAAGCGACAGTTACCGGCAAACTTCGTTAGCTGAGGCTCTGAATTTGCAGAAACTCGGAGCGTTTGACGATCGCACCTTGCTGAAAATGTGGTGCGAGACGACGGCAAAAACCATATTCCCGAAACGAAAAATCGGTCATTTAAAAGAGGGATATGAGGCGAGCTTTTTAGTGTTAAATAACGATCCCCTGCAAAACTTCGCCCACGTCCAAAGTATTCATCAGAGATTCAAGCAAGGGGAATTTTTACCTGCAAACGATCAAGCGGCAAAACCAACGAACGGCATGTATTAGAAATCGGATATTCGAGAGCTCTTGGTTCAATTATGAACTGAAGAAACCTGGTTTCAGGAAGGCGTTACCGAGTATCTTGCGTATCTCGTACAATCGCGCGGGGGGTTGATCGCCAAAGACGAACTACTCAATGTATTTGCTCGCAAATTCCATGAGTACAAGCCGGTTGCCGGAAAGCTCTCGCTGCAGAAAGCCGGAAACGATAAAGCGAACAACTACGATTTAATTTACAGCGGCGGATTCCTGGCGGCGTTAGCCCTTGATATCGAGATCCATGAAGCGACCAAGAATAAAAACCGATTGATTGACGCTCTCAAAATCATGCACCGAGATTTCGCCATTAAAGACAAGAAATTTACTACCGCTGATGTACAGAGAATTGCCGAAGCACTTTCGAACCGGGATTTTTCATCGTTTTTCGCGGATTACATCGAAGGCAACAAAATCATTCCATTCGAGAAATATGTTGATTCTTTGGGTTTATCTCTGTCAACGAATGCAGATCAAACGATTTTGAAGAAGAAGGCAAGAGCGAGATCTTTCGAAAAACTGCCTTTTCAAAAGTGACGGGGCTTTCCTACTGAACTTTCTTTCAAGCTATGTCACTCAAAAATATAAACAGACGCCTCTCGGTCTTCCAACGGCCGGAATATTCGCGTTCGATAGGCGAAACGGAATGGACGGGCAAAAACTCCGTGCCGTGAGTTTTGCCGCCAAATAAAAATGGCGGCACTCGCAGCCGCCCTATCTATTTGATTCTATATGGTACACCCGGCAAGATTCGAACCTCCATTCGGCCAATAAGCACCAAGGATTATTCCAATCCAACGAAATCTTCTAGCGTCAGATTCCCATTCGGCGACACGGATCGTGGAGAAAACCGGTAACGTTTCGAACTGACTCTTATAGGGTACGTATGACCGCTGCTCAGACCGGGGAAGGAAAAGTAGCCGAGCGAGCTGGTGATCGCGGTCCGAGTTACACCCTGGGAATCGACTAGCGAGACAACTGCATTACGCAGTCCTCGGCCATCGGGACTGATAACTCGTCCGTCGATTGTTACCGGAGCAGGCGGAGCCGCGTTCGTGATAGTCACTTCCATTTCCCGATTATCGAGCGCGGCGTTGGCGACGGCCGAGAGGCTTACGAGAAAGGTCTCATCAGGTTCATTTACGCTGTCGGAAAAGATGGCGACAGTGAATGTCTTACTCGTCTCGCCCGGTCCAAAGGTGAGCGTGCCGGACGTGGCAGCGTAATCGCTTCCGGCTGTGGCTGTGCCGTCGGCGGTTGAGTAGCTAAGCGTCCCGGGTACCGAAAGGTCGCCGGTGCGCGAGATGGTGACGTTAACCACACCTGCGCTTTCCGAAATCGTTGAGGTCGTTTGGCCGAATTGCACAATCGCCGGATTTGCGACGACGACGAAAACCGTGCTTGCCATCTCGGCGGTGCGCGGGAAGCTCGTCGCGTCGAAACTCACAGAAGCGCTAACGGTGAAATCGCCGTCCGCGTTGACTTGATCGAAATTGACAACGGGCGAAGCTCCGTTTGCCGAGCGCACCACGTACCATCCGATGCTTGGTGCTTCCGATGTCGCATTGATAAGCGAACCTTTAGCGCTAAGCATATTGCTGAGGCTCAGAGGCACCAGATTTCCCGCGCCACCGGCAACGATATTCCCAGCACCGCCGGCAACGATTCCCGCGGCGTCCTGACCGAGCAGCTGGTTGCCGCTATTGGCAAGCACCATGATGCTCGCCGTGTCCTGTCCGATCAGCCCGGCAGGATCCTGACCGATGAGCGGCGTCTTCACCTGAAAGTTTCCTGCGCCGCCCGCAACAACCCCTCCGAGGTCGGTGAGTGGGGTCGTGCTGAATGCCGTACCACCGAGGTGAATTCCGGGTGGCGGAACCTGCGGAAGCAATGATGATTCATAAATGGCCCCCGTAACGTTAACTGCGTTTGCGGTGTTGTTCGTGAACGTCGTATTCAGAGACGCCCCGTTTGGCGCGGTGACGCTGCCTGACGCGGTTGCCTGCGGCGGAACGGTGACGACGACAAGCGGAAGAATTCGAAGCGCGGTTGCGTCCGACATAGCTGATCCGGTGAGGACGTTGATGATTAACGCTCCAGCCGAGCGAAGGAATTGCGCCGGGATGCGCGCTTCCAAATTCGTCGCGCTTCGGAAGGTTGTTTGAATGCCCGTATTTATTTCGCAGGGCGCGCCGGCGTTCGGGCGGAAACATTCTTGCGAATTGACCAAGACTCTTGAATCCGAAGTAAAGCCGCTTCCCGTGATCTGCAGGATCAAATCGCCACGCGTCGGGTCGAGGTTAATAAACGCGGGAACAATTGCGTCAATGCGTTGCGGCACGGGCCCGGGAATAATCTGCCGCGAAACCGTCCAGCACAGGTTGATCGCCCCCGACGCCTTTTCGCTGCCCGTGACGGCGATGTAGTAAGTACGATCGCGTTCGGCACGGAAATAGACATAGCTCGTGCCGCGATTAAAAGAATCGTTGTTGCTGGCGATCTCTGTCAGAGAATCCGGAAAGTCCGTGCGAATCGCATAGACCGCCAAGATGGTATCGAAGCCGCTGCCGCCCGTATCGAAGCTGACGTTACCGTCATAGTTCGGGGCAGTCCACTTGTACCAAACGGAGCGCATGGCCCCTTTTCCGGCATGATATGGTTCGCGTTTTCCGCTAATGCCGCGGAATGGCGATTCTTCGGTTGCTCCTACGTTCGATCCGGACGTACAGCCGCTCGCTGTCGAAACAGTCTGAGCGCTGTTGAAATTATCGTTTGCCGGAGCGGGCGCAACCTGGATCGTCGTTTCGACGCTCGTGGTATTGTTCGCCGTGTTCGGATCGACCCGGTCCGCACGCGTGATCGTCGCCGTCGCGTCAGCCCGGCCGCTGCCGCGGCCCGGCCGATATTTCACTATGACCTGAAAGCTGAGGCTTGCGCCGTTCTCCAGCGTTTGATCGCTAGAGCAGCTGATCAATCCGTCGCCCGTATCCGTGCAGCCGCTCGAAGCCGAGACGAACACGCCGCGAAGAGTTACAAAATCGTCCAGTAGAAGCGACACGCGTAAGTTGCCGCGTGAACTTGCTTGGCCGTTGTTTTTGACCGTGATGGTGTAAGTGAGATTTTGCTGCTCGATGACGGGGTCCGGAGCGTCTGTCAAAGTGATCGCCAGATCAGCCGTTGTCGCGGATGTAGCCGAACTTGCTTGCCAGCTGGGATTGCGTTCCTGCATGGTGCCTGCAACGAGTGGACGCTGATTGCCGCCGTTGACGTCCATCAAGAAAATACGGTTGGTTGTCGTTTCGGGACGCGAGCCGGACTCGAAAGCGATCTGGAGGCCGTCGGGTGAATATACCGGGTCTTGATCGTCGTAATCGGCATTAGTTAATAGTCGCAAGTCGCCGCCGGTGACTGTAATTGTGTAGATGTCGGACTTCGGCGAATTAGGGATGCGGTTGCTGTGAAAAGCGATACGCGAGCCGTCGGGAGAAGCGGCCGGGGCTCGGTCGTTTGCCGGATCATTGGTGATGTTTATTAAGTTGTCGCCTACGCCGTCGTTGTTTGTGTCGGCGGCATCCATTATAAAAATGTCACGCTGCGTCGTGTCACCAAATACGAGACGTTCGAAGGCGATGCGGTTGTTCGTTACCCACACGGATGGCCCATCAACCTCATCTTTGGTGAGCTGTTTTCGATTCGAGCCGTCGGCATTCATGATCCAGATATCGAAACCGAATTGGCTCGAGCGCGAATAGGCGAGACGCGTGCCGTCGGGCGACCATGCGGGACTAAAGCCTTCCGCTGGAGTCGTTAATCTTCTTTGATCGCTGCCATCGGCGTACATCAGCCAGATCTCGTTCAGGCGGACAAAGGCGATGGTCTGCCCGTTAGGTGAAAACGCCGGTTCAAAGCCTTGCCGAGAGTCGAGCGCATCGGTGCACATCAAACAACGCTCGTCGCTGCCATCCGGGTTTGCAGTGTAAATCTTGGGTATGCCGTTGACGGTGCGCTCAAATGCGATCTTGCCGTTCGTTGCCGCCTGCTCATCATCTTCGACGGGTCGTGGAGATCGAGCCACTGTATTAGGGAAACCGCCCACGAGGTTCCGTTCCGAGACGGGCACCCAAACGGTTGCAATCACCGGGCCGAAAGACTCGCTGAACCTGCGAGCAAACGAAGTTTGGGCGATCGCGGTAAGGGAACCGATCACAGTGGCTGCTAAGGCAAACGCGATGAACATGGAACGAAATGATTGTGGAATCTTGGACATTTTATTACTCCGGGCTAAAGCTATCTTGATAAAGAAAACAGATTTCTGATATTACAAATCTTTACCCAATTATCTCGGCCTGGCCCTATGCGAAGGGTTCAGGACGTGAGAAGTGGGACGATTGCTGGTTGATCTTCTACGGTTAAACACTCAAATGCGGTCGGTTTGCTATTGCAATATTCCCGTCGCATGAAGGAATGCTCAGGTCGCATCCATCAATTGAATATCCGCTTATAAGTACATGCAAAAAAAAAGCCACAAAGTAGCTCATGCGTCAGATATATTTTTTTTACAGGATCAGGCCGGAACGTCGAAACTGGTGATGAGTGCCCTTGGATGAGCGACGTTTAATGAGCAGCGAGATCAGCCGCGCTAAGTTTGCGATGAGCCTTGAGAATGGCCCATACCTGAGCAGCCGAGTCTTGAAAGATCTTGGCTATTTGCGGTTGTTCGTGTCGGATCGCGTCTGCCATCCAGTAAGATGCTTCAGCGAAATCTCGCTGAAGTACGGCATTTTCCGTATCTGTTTTCACTAGGTCTCCATACATCACCACGGCCCGACTAAGATGCGGTACGGCCTTAGCTTTCTGTCCCGAGTTGGCTAAAGCGTTTCCCACGCAGGCAAGAGCCCGAGCAAGGTCGGTTCTCGACTCGAAATGCTCGGGATCGATTTTCACCACTCCCTCGCTTAATTCAAGAGCCCTTGTAAAATTAGGCAAGGCGTCCGCCACCCTCCTGGAACTCATTAAGCTACTGCCCAGCAGAATATGCGTTATCGCGGTATTTCTTTGATAACCGACGTCCCGAGGGCTAGACGCCATCAACCCCTGCATTATGGTTAAAGCTTCAGACGTCAACCGGACGGCGGCGTCCACCTCACCGCGGTTAAGTGCGATCGTTCCGAGACGCCTTTTTGCAGACCACGTCCTATATAGAACAGTCGTATCATGGGGATGTTCATCTAACTCACCGGTCAAAGACGCCAGAGCAGGCAGTAGCTCTGCTTCGGCTTCGTCGTATCGACCAAGCTGAATCAACGACCCTGACCCTGAGATCTGTAATCTTATCTCTATCAACCTCGCATTGTCCGGGTCTAGCAACGTCAGCCGCGAACTGACCTCTCTCGCCCTTTTACTAACCTGAGTGCTGCTTTCGAAATCACCCCTTGCGCTCTCATAATAGGCAAGTTCGTAAACGCCCGACAGTAGATTCTCGACGTAGTCTTTGTTGGCAGGCTCGGCGGCCTCCACATTTTCCAATATTAAAACTGCGGTTTGGCAATGCTGATATGCCTCGCCTATCTTACCGAGCATTTTCAAAGAATCAGCCAGAGTGAGTTCCGCCCGGGCGAGCTGGAAATGAAAGCGCAAATTGCCAGGATGTTTCGACAAAAGCCGTGTATAGGCCGCGACGGCCTTTTGGTTGGCGGCCTTCCGTTCCGAGATCGATACGTCCGGGAGCTGAGCAAGGTTGTAATAAGCTTGGCCGAGTTCATCGAGCAACACTTCGTTGTCACCCGACTCTTCGGCAAGCGTATCTAGTTGTTCTTTAGCCCGAGTTAGGAGAAGTTGTCTAGCCGGCAGGCTACCCGGGAGATCCCTGATCGCTGAATGCAATTCGGTGATCATCGAGTCCGAGAGCTTTCTGAGATTCTCAAAACGCCGTTCGGCCAAGGCGCGCTCCGCTTGTGCTTCTCTGGCTTTCCACAACGTGGCCCCCATGCCTACTATCAGGGTTAGCAAAACAATTAGGCCGAAAGACACGACGAGCCGATTTCGCTGAACAAATTTACTGGAACGATAGCCCAGAGAATCGGGTTTGGCCGTGATCGGCTTATTCTCAAGGTAGAGTCTCAGGTCTGCGGCAAAGGCCTCGACGGACCGGTACCTGCGGCCCGTTTCCTTATGCAGTGCTTTGGCCAAAATGTTCGAGAGGTCCGACGGGAGCTTCCGATGTTGCTTTTCCGAACCCTGGTCCTCACTATCATTGCGCAAAATCTTCTGAAGAACCCGGCCCAGGCTGTACACATCGGTTTCCGTGCCCACGATCCCGCCCGAGATCTGCTCCGGCGAAGCATACTCCGGCGTCATTGCTCTCAACGCAGTTCGCGTGGCGGTGCGTTCGTCCGCGTCGAGAAGCTTCGCGATGCCGAAATCCAACAGCTTGGGATCTTTATTCGCGTTTATCAGTATGTTCGACGGCTTTAGGTCCCGATGGACGATAAGCTTTGCGTGGGCAAATGAGACCGCTGAGCAAACCTTTACGAAGATCTCAATCTGACGGGAGCGATCCAGGTTCTCACAGAACTTATCTATCGCAATCCCTTCGACGAATTCCATTACAAAGTACGGACGTCCATCCGTCGTCGTACCGCCGTCGAAAAGATTGGCTATGTAGCGATGGTTCAGGGCGGCAAGTATTTGCCGTTCGCGAACGAAACTTTCGACGATCGCGTCCGTGTCCATGCCCCTTTTAATGATCTTTACCGCGACCTGCTGGTGAAATGCTTCGCGTTCCGCCAGATAAACGACGCCCATACCACCGCGTCCGATCTCACGCAGGATCTTATAGCCGCCGATATATTCACCGATGAGTTTTTCATCCGATTGACCATATGAGGCCTGGACAGCATCGAGGGCAGATCCGTCGCTTAGAAATGAACCCGCTTCGCCCTCAGCATCGAGCAAAGAGTTCACCTCTTGTCGCTCTTGTTCGCTCAATGCACTGGAACTGACGAACTCCGCCCGCGCTGTCTCGGGCAGCCCGAGGGCGGAGAAGTAGATATCCTTGATTCGCTCGTACTCAGACTTCATTGACGGTAGCGTCTGTGGTCATCGATCGTGTTTCAACTCTCTATACAGCCAGACCCGGGCCATTTCCCACTCTCGCTTGATCGTGGACTGCGAGATGGCAAGTACTTCGGCCGCTTCTTCAACTGTGAGGCCTCCGAAAAATCTTAGCTCCACGATCTTCGCTTGACGCTCATCGATCGCTTCGAGTCGCTCCAGGGCTTCGTTAAGCGAGACGATCTCGATGGATTGCGTCGACAAATAGCTGATCGCTTCGTCAAGAGCGATGACGGTCTGTCCGCCGCCACGTTTTTCTGCTTTATGGGCTACTGCATGATTTACAAGGATCTGCCGCATGGATCTTGCCGCGATGCCAAAAAAATGTGCTCGGCTCTGCCACGAGATCCCCTCAAAGTCTCCCATGAGTCTAATATACGCTTCATGCACGAGCGCAGTTGGCTGGAGGGTGTGGTCCTTTCGAAATTCGCCCCTGAAAATCTGTGAAGCAAGCAATTTCAGCTCGTCGTAGACTATTGGGTATAGTTTCTCTAAAGACCCCTCGTCACGCTGCTGAAGTAGTCGAGTGATTTCGCCGTGAGATGCCATTCGGGAGCGTTAAGCGGATTCTACAGCTTTCGCAGACAAATAGGAAGGGATTTTGAGACGTTGGGACAGAAAGATGCGGCGCTGGCAGTCTCCCTACCTGATTGATTCTAATGGTACACCCGGCAAGATTCGAACTTGCGACCCTCTGATTCGAAGTCAGATACTCTATCCAGCTGAGCTACGGGTGCACACTGATTAAAATTCTAGGCGGTGACTCTTGGTTTTGCAACCCGGGTAATATTACTGTGCCTGGAGCGTTCTGACGTAGCTAACTACTGACCTGATCTCATCGGCGGTGAGTTTCTCTTTGAATGCCGGCATGCCTTCGTCTTC
>JBGSXN010000262.1:0-48992 GCA_041751355.1 Pyrinomonadaceae bacterium | reverse complement strand
GTGCCGGTCCAGACGCGGCCCTGGCCGAGGGTGTCGACTTCTTCAACCGTCTTACCGCGTCCGACGGCGACCTTGGGGAGGAAGTTGTCGACGTAAATACTGGTGGTCTGGGCGACCATTTTTTCGCGTTCCTCAGGCGTCCATTTTTCGGTCTCGCGAAAAATGCCCGAGTTCTTCCCGCGCATGATGTATTCGTTCGTGACGCCGAGCCAGTCGTACATTCCTTTTATAACGGGTTTTCCCATAAACACACCGATCGAGCCGGTGATCGAGGCAGGCTCAGCGACGATCTTGTTAGCGTTGCAGGCGATGTAATAACCGCCAGATGCGGCGACGTCGCCCATTGACACGACGATGGGCTTTTTAGCTTTGGCATTTTCGAGGGCGTACCACATCATATCGGACGCTAGAGCCGAGCCGCCCGGCGAATCAACACGGAGCACGATGGCCTTGATTGATTTGTCCTCTGCGGCCGTATTGACCGCATCGACGATGGTGTCTGAGCCGACCATCGCGCCTGACAATGGGCTATTGTTCGACTTGCCGATATTTATCGCACCCGACGCATATATGACGGCAACCTTTTCACCATTATTCAGGCCAAGCGTGTTTGAGGGCACGTCTTTATATGAGCCGCCGCTGATCGTGCGGAGTTTAGTGTCCTCTTTATAGCCGAGACGCGTCTTGAGGTCATTTTCGACCTGCTCACGGTAGAAGGCGTCGTCGATAAGCCCTAGCGATTTGGCCTGAACTGCGTTGTACGGGGCTCCGTCGACAAGGGTCTGGACGTCCTCAGGCGATTTACTGCGAGACTCGGCAACAGCCGTGTTGAAACGGGCGACATACTCGTCGAGGATGGCATTTATGACTTCGCGCTGGCCCTCGCCCATATCACTGCGGGTAAAACGATCAGGCGCATTCTTGTATTTGGGACCGATCTGGATCACATCGGGCTCGATTCCCAGCTTATCGAGGGATCCCTTGTAAAACGTCGCCTGGGCCGCGAATCCATTTATGTAGATATCGCCCGATGGCGGCAAAAAGACCTTGTCAGCAGCCGTCGCGATGTAATATTCGCGATTCGTGCCGAGCTCCATATAGGCATAGACCGGCTTGCCCGAGGCCTTAAAATCAATGATCGCGTCACGCAGCTCGCCCGATTTTCCCCAGCCCAAGCCGGAAAAACCGATATCGAGCAATACGCCGCCAATGCGTTGGTCGACCTTGGCCTTGCGAAGCTGGGTCAGCAGGCCGGTGAACGACTGCTGCTGGGTGATGCCCAGGGCTTTGGCGAGGGGCTCTTCGGCGACATGATCGGGAAGGTCGCCGGAAATTTTTAGAACGAGAACACTGTTATCAGCTACGTCCGGTCTGCCCATAGTTCGTACAGCGAAGATGAGGCCGATCACACCGACTATCACAAGGGCGAACAAAATGCCGCCCAATAGTAGAATTATCTTTGATGTTTTAGACATTGCCATTACTTAGAATCTTATAATACTTCGTGCACAGAAGCGCGAGAGTTTGGAAAGTCTTTCCTTTATCAATACGAAGTTGCGGGGCAAAAGTTTGTATTCAGAATAAAGAGCCTTCCATATCGGGCTTCCGCACGGGCAATTTGCCGCGTTGGAGTTCCATTTGCACCGAGGCACCCGCATCACATCCTCTGACATCCAACTAAGGCGTATTTGCATTATTATTGTAGTTTTTCAGTGCCTACGTCCCAACCGGCGACCCTAGGTTGTTTATAAAGGCCGTTCGTTTTAGTCTGAATATATGGCGAAGAAAGGTTCGGTTTTAATTTGCGACGACGAAGAGATCATGCGTGACGTGCTTGGAACGATCCTCTCGGGCGCGGGTTATAAGGTCGAGATATCGAGAACCGGCGAAGAGGCTCTGGAGGCATATTCCCAACAGGCTTACGATGTGGTGCTGATGGATGTGTCCATGCCCGGCATCGGCGGGCTGACCGCGCTTGAGCAGCTTATTTCCCTTGATGCCGAGGCGGTTGTCTTGATGGTTACGGCCTACGCGACCTTTGACACTGCAATATCAGCCTGGGAAAAGGGAGCGGCGGGTGTCATACGCAAACCCTTCCAGAATAAGCAGATACTGTCGCTGGTCGCAAAAGGGATTCGAAAACGCCGGAAAGAAGAGGAGCGCCAGACGCTGCGTCATGCGATGGTCCGGTCGGTCAAACGCGAAGGGTTTATCGGACGGTCGGAGGTGATGGAAAATGTCTTCAGGCTGGTCGATCGAGTGGCGACGGCCCGTTCGACGGTCCTGATCACCGGCGAGAGCGGCACCGGAAAGGAGCTGGTCGCAAAAGCCATACACGAGGCAAGCCCGCGGTCACAGTGTCCTTTCGTCGTTGTGAATTGCTCGAATATACCTTCGGAACTGCTGGAATCAGAACTGTTTGGCCACACACGCGGAGCATTTACAGGGGCAGTGGCGTCCAAAAAGGGACTATTCGAGGTTGCAGATTCGGGCTCGATCTTTTTGGATGAGATCGGCGATCTGCGGCCGGAAACTCAGGTCCGGCTGCTGCGGGTTATCCAGGAAAGAGAGTTTACGCCGGTCGGGGACACGACACCGGTCAAGGTCGATGTGCGCATAATCGCCGCAACCAATGTCGAACTTAAGGAAGCTGTGCGCAACGGACAGTTTCGTGAGGACCTTTATTATCGTTTGTCAGTTGTGCCGCTCGAGCTGCCGCCGCTCAGGTCACGCCGCGAAGATATTCTGCCGCTAACACAGCACTTTATCCGTAAATACGCCGCCGAGAACGGCCGCGAGATCTCAGACACCGTGCGCCCCGACGTTCTCGCCCTGCTCGAAAATTATAATTATCCCGGAAACGTCAGGGAACTTGAGAATATTATTGAGCGGGCCATCGTGATCGCACCCAGTGATGAGCTGACGGTTGAATGCCTGCGGCCCGAAGTCCGCGATCCGGGGATGGCGATAAAAATGATCGCCGCGACAGAGGGCGTTTCGAGTGACATCGACCTGGCACGCGGAGTCAATTTTTACGACGAGGTGAAAAAATTCGAGATCGATATCATACGCCGGGCCCTCGATCAAACCGGCGGCCACCAGTCACGAGCCGCTCGCCTGCTCGGCCTGAATCCAACCACGCTAAACTCAAAGATAAAATCCTACAACATCAATATCCTGACCTAAAGGGAATCTCTAAAAATCTGAAGTTATTTTGAGATCCGTTTGATTTGAGTGTCGACTTCTAACCCGGAAGTTATGCTTTCTATCAATCAGTGCGGAAGAGATTCCGGGCAGCCTCTTTTTTTCGTCTGTAATGATCACCGTATCTGGATATATCTGCAGGGCCCGGAGGTTTTCACCAGCGATAAAGTTCGTGTTTTGGTTCCCGATCCAGCCTACGGTCCCGAAAGAAATTCCAGATCATGGTATTGATAAGCCCCGAGCGTTCGCCATACTCGTGATCATGGCCGCGGATCTCGTGCAGCTCGACATAAAATCCACGCGTTCCGAGCATATTACGGGTTTGGCGGAGATCTTCAACTGGAAACAGGTTGTCTCGCGTCCCGACAAAAAGACTTATGGGTATTTTCCGTTTCGCCCGGTCTATCACCAAGCCGTCGTCCGGCCGGATCGCCCCGGCGTGGATAGCCGCGGCTGCGAAATATTCTGATTGCATCAATGCGAGGTAAAGAGCAACTATCGCCCCTCCAGAGTGGCCAAAAAGGTAAATTCGCCGCGGGTCGATCGGGTGCTTCTCCTTGAGCGATTCGACCATTTCATAAATGAATTCCGGGGCATCGTCTGGTATTCGCCAGTTCTGTGAGTCCAGTGCATTTGGTCCCGCGATGATGATTCCTTCAGCCTGAGCATAATCCTTCCAGCGCTTAACAGGCATTAGGCCGCTATCTCCCGAGCCGTGCAGGACCACGATCAGGGGAGCCGGGGTGGCTGGATCCAGTTTATTCGGAACGAACACGTGGAACGAACGCTTCTTATTCTGATTCTGTGATGTGATCGTTTCTTTGCGAATAGAGTCCGCGTATGCGATGTTGGCGCCTGCAAAAATGGTAATCGCCAAAATGATGAGAGACTTCTTCATAATATGAGTGCACCAGAGCTTTAGAATGAAATTCAACAGAGCTTTAGAGTTTGAAATTAAAGAAATGGTTGGAAAATGTTGAGAGATTTTTTCTAATTTCTCTGGTCTCGAACCGTGCACAATACCGCCGACGCAAATCAAGGATTTTAAAGGGCCCATTTGTCCAAAAAATTGGAGTTTTGTTCAATTATCGGATCAATTTCGTATTTTCCGGTAATTATTCATTTTTTAGGGAAAGGTCTATTTAACTTAAGGATCAGCAAGTTAGGGCCGGTAAGGTGAATTGTTTCAACGGTTGGCATCCAAATTGCCTGATATACATTCAGTAGATCCGTAATTTAAACCAATATCGATTTGAACTTAGAGGCTCCGTCATCTTTATTATTCAAGGCCAGGTTTTTAAGCTTGAACATAACAGTCGCCTTTTAAGGGTACTACTTGTTCTCTCATTCGACTCATTGCTGCTTTTTATACGGGCATTATACAGTGCACTTAAACTAAGTGAAATAAACATTTAGAAGGAAATAAACATTTAGGAGGAAAGATGAGAAAGTTTAGCAAAATCTTTATGGTCGGCCTGGCCATACTATTGGCACAGGTCGCTATACAAGCACAAACTACCGGTTCACTATCTGGAACAGTTACCGACCCGAGCGGTGCTCTTGTCCCCGGAGCAACGGTAACTCTCGTTAGCGATGCGACCCGGGCTGAGAGAAGCGCGGTAACGAGCAGCGCGGGAATCTTCGATTTCCAGGCTCTTCAACCGGGCGATTACACGATCACTGTCGAAGCTTCAGGCTTTAAGACGGCGATCGCGCGTAAAATTGTCGTAAACGTTGCCACCGCAGCGTCGGTGATCATACCCTTAGAGGTCGGATTGGCCGGAGAGACAGTGACGGTCACGGCCGCTCAGGAGACGATCAATACATCAAGCCCGTCCCTTTCAAATACCATCCAGACAAGGCAGGTCGCCGACCTACCGCTTGGGACTCGCAATCCCCTCGAATTGGCCGGCCTTCAGGCCGGAATAGCGGTGGTAGGAAATAACGTACGCGGATCGTCGATCTCGGGTCTTCGGCAGACGACGACGAACGTTACCCAGGACGGCATCAACGCGATGGACAACTTTGTGAAGACGAGTTCATTGTTTGCTATCAGCACTCCTTCGCTGAACTCTACCGCTGAGATGACGATCACGACCGGAACCGTAGGTTCAGATCAGGGCCGCGGCGTCGGCCAGGTCACGCTGGTAACCAAGGGTGGAACCAATCAATTCAGCGGCGGCCTGTTCTATATGAACCGCAACGATTATCTGCAGGCCAACTCGTTCTTTAACAATTCTGCGGGTCGGAATGCGGCCGGTGAGGAACTCTCGCCTCGCGGCAGACAGAATCAGCATTTCTTTGGTTTCGATATCGGCGGCCCGGTTCACTTCCTTAATTTTGGCGAAGGTGTGCCGGCTCATTGGAGCGGAAAGGACAAGGCACACTTTTTCTTCGCTTACGAAGGGTTCAGGGATAATTTTTCTGCGACTCGAACCCGCACGGTGCTAACCCCGGAAGCCAGACAAGGAATATTCCGTTATCCCAGGACGTGCCCAACGGCTCCGCCTGATCCAAACTGCTCAGGTGGAGTGCAGACCGTTAATCTGCTGGCGATCGGAAACCAAAATACCCTGAATCCGATTACTATGGCGATCATCGGAACCACTCCGCTGCCGAATAATACGACCGTGGGTGACGGTTTTAATACTTCGGGGTTCCGGTATAATGTAAATGGCGTCAGCAATAACGACAAGTACGTTGGACGTTATGACCATCAGATGGTAAAGGACACGCGCCTCGGTTCGCACAAACTGGAATTCGTCTACAACTACTTTAAGAACATTCTGTCCCCGGATACTTTTAACGGTCTGGAAGCTCCATTCCCCGGCTTGGTCAGTTCGACGCAGGGCGGTCCGAGGACTCTGGTAACAGGGGCAGTGGTCTCAAACTTCGGCAGCAGTATCACGAATGTCTTTCGTGTCGGAAAACAGTGGGCACCGGTCGGGTTCAATCTTGAGTCGCCACCTACGGGACCTTTTATCGGTTTTGTTGGGATCACGCTGCCCTATGCCGGAGGCGGTTTCCAGTCACAGGGGCGTGATACGCAGGTGTGGCAGATCAGTGATAACGTTTCGTGGTCGAAAGGGAAGCATCTGATTAAGTTCGGTGGGGATTACCAGCAGATATTTGCCGATACCTATAACGACGCCGGTATTAACCAGTTCATTAGTCTCGGCACCCCGGCACATAATAGTGGGAACATTTCGGATTCCAGCTTTCCGGGATCGACGGCCACACACAGATCGCTGGCCCGCGGTATATTTGCCAATATTACCGGAAACCTGTCTAGCAGCTCAGCGACAGTAAATGCAACCTCGGCAACGTCCGGGTTTGTGCTCGGGGCCACGCGCTCGAGACAGTTTCGACAGAGGGATCTTGCACTCTATGTCCAGGATCAGTGGCGTGTCCGCAGCAACCTGACCTTAAATGGCGGGGTCCGTTGGGATTATATGGGCGTTCCGACAATCCCGAACGGCCTGGCAATTCAGCTAACTGACCATCGTCATATTTTCGGCGTTTCCGGTTTTGGCAATTTGTTTAATCCGAATGCTCCGGCAGGAGCAGCTCCGGCTATCGGCCAGCTTGATTTCGTGAGCGGCGATACAGGAATAGGGCTATACAACAACGATTGGAACAACTTTGCTCCTTTCGTAGGCTTTGCCTGGTCACCCTCATATGACCGTGGGATCGGAAATTTCTTATTTGGCGGCCCTGGCAAAAGCTCGATACGCGGCGGTTACTCGATCAGTTATATACGTGACGGTTTCACCGTGATAAGTAATGCAATGGGTGTCGGCACGACCAACCCGGGCCTGATCGCGGTCGCGGCTGTCACAACCCCGACGGGTGTTCTTACGGCTGCCGGCGTTCCGCTTCCGACGCCAGTTTTCTCGATACCTGTTTCCGATAGAACCAATAATTTAGCTAATCCCAACAACAATTTGTGGGCAATCGACCCGAATCTCAAAACTCCCTATGTCCAGCAATGGTCATTTGGATATGAACGCGAGATCTTCGCCAATACCGCTTTTGAGGTCCGATATTCGGCCAATCATGCTATAAAGCTTTACAGAGCGGTTGATTACAACGAAGTCAATATCTTCGAGAATGGGTTTTTAGATGAGTTCAAGAGAGCGCAGGGGAACCTGGCGGCACACCAAACAGCGGGATGTGGTCAGACTGGACAACCCGCCTGCTCATTCGCTAATCAGGGACTGCCCGGACAGGTCGCCTTGCCGATTTTCTCCAGATTCTTTACCGGGGCTACGGCAGCTAACGGCTTCTCGAGTACGGCCTTTATAAGCAGTCTGGCCAACAATAACGTTGGTGGGATCGGTGCAACGCTGGCCTTTAGCAACATCTACAGGGCTGCCCGCGAGAACCCGGCAAACGGCATACCCGCAAACTTCTTCGTGGCAAATCCGAACGCCATTGCTTCGCGGCTGCTTACAAATGACGCGATGTCAAACTATCACTCGCTGCAGGTCGAGCTTCGGCGGCGTTTCTCTGGTGGTCTGATGTTCCAGGCTGATTATACTTTCAGCAAGGCGATGACCGACTCCCCGGACGTCGCGGGAAACCTGAGCCAGAGCACCCTCGAGAACTTCCGGACGTTTCGCAACAAGAGACTGGACTATACAAGGTCGAGAGACGATCAGACGCACCGGTTCGTGGTTAACGGTATTTACGACCTTCCGTTTGGAAGAGGGCGCAGATACGCCAGTAACGCGAATGCGTTTGTAAATCAGGTGATCGGCGGTTGGACGGTAGGTGCGATCAGTGCATGGTCGACCAACCCGCCGTTCTTTATCACGTCGGGCCGGACATCGTTTAATGCCACCGCAGGAGGCACGACGGCGACTAATCTTCCCGCTCAGCTTCTGGGGATGACTTTCGAGGAATTCAAGAGGAATGTCGGTATCTACCGGACGCCTGGCGGCATTTTCTGGTTCAATCCTGATCTGCTGAATATCACACATGATGCGGCAGGCCGGGTTACTCAGTCAAGACTTAAAGATAATTTGATAGGACAACCTGACGCCGGCACATTTGGCAACTTCCCGATCAACAGCCTGAATGCCGGGACCTTCTTCAATCTTGACATGTCCGTTACAAAGCGGTTCCCGATCGGCGAACGGGTCCGACTTGAGTTGAAAACAACGGCCATTAACATTTTGAACAGGCCCAGCTTCTTCTTTGGAACTACCCAGTTTGATTCGACGAGTTTTGGTCGTATCACCAGCACACGCTCGGGTGTGAGGGTTATTCACTTCATGGGAAGTATGAGGTTCTAAGTACACTATCGAGGGTTCACAATGAACCGTGACTTTTCGAAATGTAATTAGCCTATTGAGGGCGTTGCCGGTCTCCGGCAACGCCATTTTTGACAAACCTTCGGCCTATAATCAGAATTAGTCGTTAGGAGAAAGATCTATGTTCGTTTATTCACGAAACTTGAGGCTGTTGCGGGTTGCCTTTGCTTTTATATTATTGACGTGTTTTGTCATCGCGGCCGATGCCCAGATATCATCAATACCTGACGGTGCAAGTCAGACAGGTTTTGGTGGCGCTCACGCGATCGTCGGGACGATTTTCGGGCCTTCCGGACGCCCGATCGAGAGCCGGGTTCGCGTCAGACTTTCCTCAATGACAAAGGGCGACCGGACGGCGAACACCAATGAGACGGGAAATTTTGCGTTTCGCGGACTTCCGAATGGAAGTTATACGATCTCGGTGGATAAAGAAAAGGAATTCGAACCTGTTTCACAGTCGGTCGACATCAGGGTTATGGCTGGGTCGCCGGGGGGACAGACTTACACGCTGAATATTCGATTAGTTAATAAGGAGGGCAAGGCTGCCAAGCCGGCCGTACTTAACGCTGAGTTCGTCAATGTACCCGCGCCGGCGCGTGCCTACTACGATACGGCCGTCGAACTCGGGAAAAAAGGCGACCATGCCGCGGCCATCGAGGAGTTAAAAAAGGCAATAAAGGAGCACCCGAAATTCACTTTGGCCTTCAACGAGATGGGAGTCCAGCATCTAAGGCTGGGTCAATTCGAGGACGCCGATGCAGCATTCCAGCAGGCTTTGAAAGTCGACTCCAACTCGTTTGCTGCCCTGATCAACAGAGGCATTGTCAATGTGTCGATGAAGCGGCACGGCGAAGCGATCCCGATCCTCCGGAAGGCTGTAAAGATAGACGACAAATCGGCGGTCGCGCATTATTTTCTGGGCCAGGCGTTGGCAAACCTCGGTCTGTTTGACGATGCTGAGAAAGAGTTGCAGTTTTCCCTGCAACTCGGTAAAGAGCAGATGAAGGAAGCGCATAGAATACTGGCGATTATTTATGCGGACCGTGGAGCGAAGGCACAAGCGGCCGGCGAGCTGGAGACTTACCTGAAATTGACACCTGATGCGCCCGATGCCGAGGATCTGAAGGAGATGATCAGGAAATTAAAAGGTGTCGATGAATAGGCCGTTAGGGTATGATAGTCGTTAAGGATATTTGGATAACATTATTTGGCGTTGCCAGGATCGGCCCCTGACAGCGCTTTTTTTTCATCTACACGGGAGTAAAACAAATGTACGGGTCACATAAACGAAGCAGCGGTTGGAAGCATTGGGCCTCGGTGGGCGGCTTATCAGTGTGTTTTGTCATACCCGTCACTGGCCAGGTCAATACGATCCCGGACTCGCAAAGTCAGACCCAGCTCGGGGGCCAAAATCAGATCGTGGGAACTGTCTTCGGGCCGTCAGGCAGGCCCTCCGAAAGGCGTGTTCAGGTAAGGCTGTCAACCATGACGCGCGGCGATCGCACCAATCTAACCACAGAGACCGGGAACTTTGCTTTCAGGGGGTTGCCTACCGGGACCTACACCATAACGATCGATAAAGAAAAGGACTACGAACCTTTTTCGGAGACAGTCGACCTCAGACAGTTTCGAGGCGGCCCGCCGCAATTGCACACGATGAATATTCGATTGGTGCCTAAAGGCAGCAGCGATACTAAGCCCGCGGTTATCAATGCCGAGTTTGCGAATGTGCCCGCGCAGGCTCAAACCTATTATTTTGAGGCTGTCGAATTAAGCAGGAAAGGTGACTACGCCGGCGCCATCGTGCATCTGAAACTTGCGATTAATGTGCACCCATCATTTATGAATGCATACAACGAGCTTGGTGTTCAGTATTTGCGGACGAATAAGCTGCAGGACGCTGATGAGGCATTTCAGGAGGCACTGAAAATAGAGCCCGATTCGTATTCTCCAATGGTCAACCGAGGTATAGCAAATGTAATGATGAAACGTTATGGTGAGGCCGTGCCGATACTACGCAAAGTCGTAGTCAAGAATAGTGAGTCTGCGGTAGGGCGCTATTTTCTCGGGCATGCCTTGGCAAATCTCGGATTGTTCGCCGATGCTGAAAAAGAACTTTTGAAGGCTGTAGATCTCGGAAAGGGGCAGATGCAAGAGGCCCACAGGATCTTGGCTGTTATCTATACTCAACGTGGCAACACTCGTAAGGCCGTTGAAAACCTCGAAACATATCTCCAACTTAAGCCAACCGCGCCCGATGCCGAAAGGCTGCGCGAGAAGCTAAGACAATTGAAGGAATCCAGCGAATAAGAACTGATACTTTCTAATGCGAGATGATAGAAATGGTCAAACTGAGGCGCTTTATGACGGAAGTGACCTGCTCGATAAACTAAGACACTAGTTCAAATTATGTGTCGTTACGGGAAAGTGATGCCGCAATGCGGTGTCACTTTTTTACTGTAACGAAGAGTATACTGTTCTACAAGAGCGGCTCGCGCGTCAGCCATCGCCACTGAATACTAATGTCCGATATTAAGGTTACCCCACTCACTGCCGGCGATCTTGTTGACCGTGCCGTGCGGTTTTACCGAAAGTTTTTCTGGACATTTGTTTTGATCGCAGCGCCACCCATATTGGCTGGGACCGTGATCTCGCTGTTGTGGACCATTCTCGGTCGTCACCTTTTCGTACTTAGCGGTGACACGCTGTCATTAGAAAATACGATCTATTACGCTTTCATTTGGTTGGGCACGATAGTGATCTGGCTGGTCGAGACCATCGCGACGCTAATTGTAATGGGCGGGGCATCGCGAAATTTTGTTCGTCATCTGCTTTTTGGCGAGGCGATCACCTTTGGCGAAACCTATCGTAACGTGGGCAAACGGTTTTTTTCGCTGCTGTTGGCCGCCACGCTGATAACCTTTGTACTCGGTACGATGGGAGTGACGGTCTTTTATTTTGGTGTGGTGATCACTTTTGTTGTCGTAATGGGGGTTGTATATGCACTATCTGCGGTTCCCATACTTGCGATCATTGTCTCGATTATTGCGGGGGCCGCGGTTACGTTTGGCACTGTCTGGCTGTTTTTTTTGGCGGCATCGCGCTTGGCTTATGTGCCGCAAGTGATCATGGTTGAGGGACAGGGCGTATTCGCGGCGATAGGCCGGAGCGCCACGCTTGCCAAGGGCAATGTCCGTCTGTTGATCGTCCTATTTGTGTTTACGCTGGTGGCGACTTATTCGGCGCTGGCGCTTCTTTACGTTCCGCTCGCATGGTACGCATCAGCGAACGGCGTGCAGCTGATGGTATTTGACGCCGATCTCACGCCAGCCTGGTATGAGATCGCGTCAAACCTGATCTGGCAGATAAGCCTCATACTGCTTTCGCCGGTTTGGATGGTCGGATTGTGTTTGCTCTATGTTGACGGACGGATACGCAACGAGGGATACGACATCGAGCTAATGGCGGCCGCACGGCTCGGCGATATGCCGATCGTGCCGGATACTTATCTTAATCCACTTCATCCTGCTCTCTCGATGAGCGACGCGGCCCCCTCAGCAAAAGCTGTGGAGCGGCGATCAACTACAACGACACTCGGATTACGGGATGATTAAAGAATTACATGTCTTCAAAACCGCTGCCCGAGCGCTAGGTCAGAGCCTTGCCGTGGTGTGGATTGTGCTGATTTTCGCGGCCCCGGGCTGGACGGGAACTGTTTCAAATTATCATGCCCGTATTGAGGCCGCACTCAAAAATGTAACCAAATTGCGGATGCAGCAGAAAGAGCTATCTGACGGCGATCGCTCTCCTAAAGAGAGCATAGCTAAGATACTTGGACTCATCCCTCGCCGCGAGACGATCGACCTGTCGGGAGCAGCTATCGAGACCGACAATGGCTGGCTGCATGACGGCCTGACATCGATATTGGCGGCTGATCCTGCAGAGGGTGCGGCAATTCTTCTTGCCGTTGAGGAGCGTCTCACGGCGGTCAATGAACAATTGCAGAGCCTTGATGAGATTACAACTGCGGCAAATTCCAAAGACGAAAATAAGCAGAAGATCGCCGAGATATTGCGCCGGGCAGAGTATCAGCCCCCGCAGGAAAAGGGGGAAAGCCTTATTCAAAAATGGATCCGCGAGTTTACCGAATGGCTTGCAAGTGTATTTCCTCGCGCGCCAGTCTTGCCGGACACAGCTTCCGGGGAGGGAACTCTTAAGTCGGCGCTTCAGGTGCTGGTTTTTGTTATCGTGATCGGCTTGATCGGGTTCCTGGTCTATAAATTTGCCCCGATGATCTCATATCGCCTGACCGGCCGACGGCAAAAGAAGCGAGATGACCGGGTCATTTTAGGCGAACGGATATCGGGCGAGGTCTCGGCGGTTGACCTGTTTTCCGAGGCCGAACTGCTTGCAGCTCAGGGCAATCTTCGCGGAGCGATCAGAAAAGGTTATGTTTCGCTGCTTTGCGATCTGAGCGATCGAAAACTACTGAGACTCGCGAGACATAAGACAAACAAGGACTATCTGCGAGATATCAGGAAGGACCATACCATCTTCGATAATATGCTCGGACTCACTGGTGCTTTCGAGCGTAACTGGTATGGGCTGCGAACTGTCGAGCCGGCTGATTGGGAGGAATTTCGCTTGCGGTACCACGAGACGGTAAAGAATGCCGGAGGACAAAAATAGTGAAACAGAGGCTCGTGATCATTCTGTTCTTCTTCGCGATGGTTCTCATTCTGGTCGCGCTGAACGCTGCGTCGTATGCACCGGCCGAGAAAACAGCCGATGTGGAATCGGCCCCGAACAGGTCCACGTTCAATGCCGGCTCGACCGGCCTACAGGCTTTTTATACGCTGCTCGCGGAAACCGGACACGAAGTGATGAGGTGGCAGGAGCCACCGGCCGCCTTGCTGACCGCCGGCGACAGGGCCCCGTCTGTTTTGGTGCTGGCAGGCACTCTTCGCAGGGAGGTAACACCGGCTGAATCTGCGGACCTGCTTAGCTGGATAGCGCGCGGCGGCACGCTAGTGCTTATCGATCGCGATCCGCCGGCCGAACTGCTTGTTACCAGCGCAAGCTGGCGATTGACGCCGGCAAACCCTATCGATCCCGCGATATTCGGCACCGATCCGGCCGATCCGGCCAAAATGACCAGCGGCATCGCTGCCGTGCGGCCTGTCCAGCCAACGTGGATCACATATAACGTAAATGCGGTGCAGCCATCGGGTTTTGCCGGGTCGGTAGAGTTCAGTCGTTTGGGAATGGACGAGGTGACCGAGGAAGACCCGGATGGGCTTTCGACGGGATCATTGGACAGCGTTTTAACGCCAAGTCAGATCGCGCCTTTTGTTCATTTTGCATCTAGCGGTAAGAACTTCTTGGTTGAGGCACCTTACGGAGAAGGACGGATCGTCATTCTCGCCGACCCGTACATCGTGGCCAACGGGGGCATCGCTCTTGCCGATAACGCCATCCTCGCCATCAATCTTGTCGCGGCAGACGGCCAGATTGTTGCATTTGATGAATATCATCAGGGTTACGGTACGGACAACAACCGATTTCTGCAATTTTTTGCAGGTACACCGGTCGTCGCGGTTTTCTTTCAGGCAATGCTGCTGATAGGGCTTGTCTTTTTTTCCCAGAGCCGGCGATTCGCGCGGCCTGTTCCGGAACCTGAGCCCGATAGATTATCGAAGCTCGAGTACGTAGCCGCGATGGCTGAACTACAGCGACGAACGCGGGCGTACGATCTCGCTATCGAAAATATTTACAGCGACTTTCGCCGACGGGTATCGAAATCCCTGGGGCGCGACAACATGACCGTAACGGTTGCTGAACTGGCGGTTGAGATGTCTGAAAGGACCGGGATCGACAGGTATGAGATCGAAGAAACGCTGTTCAAATGCGAGGAGATAATTCGCGGCGATATTACGAACCGTACTGAGGCTGTCCGACTGGCTGCACGGCTGCGTGAGTGGGAATTGAAGATGGGGCTGACGCGGGAACGGCGGATGAGGGGTTGAATATGGCTATGTATGCCCTCGTAATTCTCATCGCCGTTTTCTTTATCACAAGCGTGGTCGGGGTGGTGACCGGCAGCAATTCGCTGATCGCTGTTCCCGTGATGTTTCAGTTTGGTGTCGACCCGCGTGTAGCTATTGCGACCAATATGTTCGCACTGGTTTTCATGTCCGTCGGGGGATCGATCCCGTTTCTCAGAAAGGGGTCTATAGATATCCTAAAGACGGCACCGTTGATCGGCGTTACGATCGTAGGTTCTGCGATCGGAGCGATGATCGTGGGCATTGTCAGCGGTCCGGGACTCAAGCTGATCGTTTCGGTGTCGATGATATTTGTGGCGCTGTTTACGCTGCTGCAGCCGAAAGCCGGACTCGAGGAAAGAGCAGAAAAGGGAAGCTATACTTTGCCGCTCGTTTTTGGGTTGACATTTGTTCTGGGTATATACGGCGGGCTCTTCAGCGGCGGTTATGTGACGATGCTTACAGCCGTGTATGTGGGCATTTACGGGATGCGGTATGGCGAAGCAGTGGCTTCCACGAAACTGATAAATGTGTTCTCGTCGGCGATTGCAACAGGCATTTTTATGTGGCAAGGTTTAGTTGATTACAAACTTGGGCTGATACTCGGCGCCGCGATGTTTGCCGGTGCTTTTGTAGGAGCCCATTACGTTACAAAACTAAACGATCTGTGGCTGCGGCGAATTTTTCTATCGACCGTATTTTTGTTGGCCATCAAGACGCTGTACGATTTTTTGCAGTACTAGATTAGTTCGCACATGAACCAAACACCTGCCACCGTTGCCCATATACTGAACGAACTCCGCAAGATCGTCGTTGGCCAAGATGATGTGATCGAGCAAATACTGGTCGCCGTCCTGGCCGAGGGACATGCCCTTATCGAGGGCGTCCCCGGTACGGCCAAGACCCTCACGGTCAAAACGCTGGCCCATATCATCGGTGCTGGTTTCTCCCGGATTCAGTTTACGCCCGACCTGATGCCGTCGGACATTACGGGCACCAACGTGTTCAATATGCAGACGTCGCAGTTCAGCCTGCGGCAGGGGCCGATATTTACCGATATTTTGCTTGCGGACGAGATAAACCGGACACCGCCCAAGACGCAGGCTGCGCTGCTCGAGGCAATGGAGGAAAGGCAAACAACGATCGACGGAGAGCGTTATCCACTCTCGCCGCTTTTTACCGTCCTCGCAACTGAAAACCCGATCGAATATGAGGGGACATACCCTTTGCCCGAGGCACAGCTCGATCGCTTTTTGATGAAGATCATCATCGACTATCCTGAGGCCGCCGAAGAGGAAGAGATCGTGGCTCGATGGGATGCGGGGTTTAATTCCCGGCGGTTGAGTGAGGTCGGGGTGGGCCAGCTTGCTGACCCCTCGGCGATCGGACGGTGTCGGGCCGAAGTTCGAAACATGCGTATGGAGCCCGGCGTGCAGAAGTATATTGTGGAGCTCGTCAGAAAAACCCGCAGCCACCCGACGATATTATACGGGGCGAGTCCGCGAGCATCGGTCGCGTTGTTATTGTGTTCAAAGGCACTTGCCGCTATTCGTGGCCGCGACTTCCCGACGCCTGACGATATTCGCGATCTGGCATTACCGGTTCTTCGCCACCGCCTTGCCCTCCGTGCCGAGGCAGAACTCGACGGCGCAACGGCAGACGCAGTTATTTCAGATATCCTAAAGACAGTCGAAGTGCCGAGGTAGGCCGCCTAGTCGACAGACGAGTCGTCCGGACCGCCGTTTGCAGGCGTACCTGCCGACGGTGCGGGTTTGTCGGCAGCCGGAGCCGGTTTAGAGGGAGTGGCCTTTGGCGGCGGCGTTGCCAGCGGTTTCGGCGTGGCAGCCCCTTCAGGATTTGGTGCTCCTGCAGTATTTGATGCCGGTGTTCTCGGCGTTGGCGAAGGCTTGACCGCCGTGTTTGTATTCATCGGTATTGGCACAAGGATAACGCCGCCATCCGGAGGCATGAACTGGCTTCCGGTCATCGGATCGATCGTATAGACCTGGCCCCCGGGTGGAATATAACCGACCGGTGGCACCTGAGAATTGAGCGGAGCCCCGGGCGGCGGAGCTCCACCGTTAGCCCAGGCATTATAGCCATCACCACCCGGCAGGTCGCTCTGCATCTGCTGCATCGCGGCTGTCGCCATTATCTCGGCATCAGTTAGAACCGGCATTCTCGCCAGGCTCTCTTCCTGAGCTCCGGTGGCCGGGCCGATCGGCTGCACCGGCAGGCTTCCGGCGTCTGCCTGGAGCTGCGTCGTCGGATCAGTCTGCCGGACCGAGGTCGCATAGATAAACGCCACCGCCAACAGCGAAATACCCGCAAGCACGACAAAGGCGGTCTGCCATATATTTCTGACGGATCCGGCGGCGGCTGCTTCGGCCTTTGGCTTGCCGCCAACAGCTGTAGAAAGTAACTTAAGGTCCTCTGCAAAATCGCTGATCGTCTGGTAACGGCGTTCGGGGTCGGCCGCGATGGCGCTTAGCACTATCGGCTCGATCTCCGGATGGAGATCGTGGCGAAACGCCGACAACGGGGCCGGCGGTTCGCTATTTAGTTTCGCGAGGATGTCCGCGGCTGTTTTACCGTCATACGGTACGCCGCCGCTCAACATTTCGTAGAGCATTATGCCGACAGCGTAAACATCGGAACGTTCATCCGCGGCCGGAAATGCAGTGGATTGTTCAGGAGCGAGATACCGCGGATCGGCATCACGGGGAACGCTCATGGGGTCGCTTCCGAATCCGATGACTTTGACGACGTCGTCGTCGTCCTCGGTGATGTCCACGTACACAGACCGAGGGTCGAGCCTGCTGTGAAGAATCTTCTTTGCGTGGGCCGCCGACATTGCGGCTGCAACCTGCCCGGCGATATTTAGAGCCCGCCGTTCGTCCATCGGCGGTTCGGTGGCCATTATCTCAGAGAGTGTTCGGCCCTTGGCCTCTTCGTAAACAGCGTACGAAACGCCTCGGGCGTCAGTGCCGAAATCCGAGATGCCCAGTATATGAGGATCTCGTACAGCCGAGGCGGCGCGGGCCTCATTAACAAAATTCTTGACCCATCTTGAGTCGATCGCGAGGGCCGGAGAAAGGATCTTTATAGTCACCGGCAGATCGAGTATCTCGTGCAGCCCGAGATAGAGGTCCCCCGATTCTCGCTCAGATACGAGGCTCAGAACGCGGTACTTGTCCGCCACTAATTTTCCTAAGATGTCGTCTATCATCAATTGTTAGAACGTTTCGGGCGAACGTAAGTTGCAAGTAAAAGAATAGATCGGCCCGATCATACTAATCAAGGGTTTTAGAAACATTAAACGCGGGCGGGCACAGTCAAGTGCCGCACCCGCGATCGGTCTGTCGTCGTATGCGATTAAAGCTTAACGAATACGATCAGAAGAGCAAATAGTACAAGCGATTCGATCAGCGCGAGAGCGATGATCATCATCGTCTGAACGGTTCCGGCGGCGCCGGGGTTGCGGGCGGCACCCTCAGCAGCACGCGAACCGACAAGTCCCTGGCCGATGCCGGCAAGACCGGCGGCCAGGCCGAATCCGATACCGCCGCCAATTGCCTTGGCTGCGTTCACGGTCGATTCGTTATCAGCGGCCCCACCGGCCTGTGCCATAGCGGCCACTGACATCATTGCAATCGCCAGAGTGGCGAAAAATACATATCTTAATTTTCTCATCTTTATCTCCTTTTTATTTATAAGAAGACCGACAAAAGTAAGCGTCTCGATCCGGCTGTTGCGGTATTATTTCGCCTCGCTTCCGGTATGCACGCGGATTTTATACTCCGTAGAGTCCGTGGCTCCTGTAGCGTGCGGGCATAGCTGCTATAAAACGCAGGATCGATTTGCGGCCCTCGCCGGTCTAATTGTCAAACAATCACCTAAGTGAACTTACGCCAACGCATGCACGGCGGCCGGTTCGCCCTTTTCGTCCTGTGCATGATGGTCATCGATCTCGTGGTCGGCGTCATGATGCGTGACCTCGCCGATATAGATCATCGAGAGCAATGTAAATACGAATGCCTGCACGAACGCCACGAAGGTTCCAAGCAGCGTTATTGCAAGTGGAACGATGAAATGCGTGAAGGGCGGTGCCAGATTCGTGATTTCGTAAAAGACCTGCTCATCCGCAAACAGGTTTGCAAATAGACGAACGCCGAGCGTGAACGGTCGGATCGAATTACTGATTATCTCAATGAAAAAGATCAGGATCGTGATCGGAAACATAAGCAGCGGCAGCTTAGGCCCGGCGAAATGCTTGATGTGACCCAGCAGCCCATTCTCAGCTATGCCCACATAGTTGTAGTACACAAACGACGATACGCCGAGGGCAAATGTTACGTTCACGGATGCCGTCGGCGACATGAACAGAGGGAAATGCCCCATCAAATTGGAAACCAGGATCAGAACGCCAAATGTGGCAACGACCGGAAAATGCCGGAACCCTTTTTCGCCGATAATGCTGGTGATCATGCCTTTGACGGCTAGAAAACCTGCTTCAAGCGTAAGCTGGCCCGGATCAGGGTCGTCCTCGGAAAGTTTGCCCTTGAGCAAATTGACGATTATCACCGTCAGGATACATGCGATCACGAACATTATCGTCCACCAGGGAATCGCATTTTCGACCGTGTACGGCCCGAATAGCGCCTCGGGTGTCGTGCCGAACTTAGCGAACAGGGCGGCCCAGATCGGCCTCGTATATGCCATCTGAAACTGATAGACCGGTTCACCAAGATAATGATTTATGAACTGTGAGATCAAAGGGACGTGATGACCGCCGCCTTCAGCAAATAGAAACATCTAAAATTCCTCTAAAAAGAACTAGTAAAAATATTCTTCAGACCCTGAAAAACTACTGCTATCGCAAAGGCCGAAAGGCCGAGGATCACCGCCGCTATCGGCACGGCATCAGTCAAATAGATCAAAAGCAGGACGGCTCCGATAGCGACATACCGGAGTATGTATTTGGCAGCCAACAGCGTTGTTGCCGACGCCGCCCTGTTTTCGAACAATGCCCGGGTAGATCGCTCGAGCCAGAAATAATTTATCACTGACAAGATGCCGCCTGTCAGGACAGCGGCTCCGAAACTGCGTCCGCCGAGAATAAACCCCGCAATCGTCCCAAAAGTTATAAGTACGAACATCGCGGCAACGATAGCGCGATTGGAAATAGTCGACGCAGTACTCTCTGTTGTCAAAGGATCAATATCCTCGCCCATTGCGAAACCTATATTTTACAGCCGCCGAAGGCAAAACTCAAAGTCGTCCAAGCCTATTCGTCATCCCTCCGCGACATCAACGGGTTGATCTCGGGGCCGTCGTTCTTTCGAGGAAATATCCGCGATGTGATCCGGAAAAACTGGAGAAATCCAATGATCGAACCTAAAACGATCCCCCCCACGATGCCCCAGGGAAATGATCCCAACAGCAAGTCAGCGAGCCAACCTAGAAATAGCGTAAATGCGACCGAGCCGAAAAATGCCACGCCCGCCGACCATGCGAGACCGCTGTTCCTAATGGTTTCACTCTGCGTAGACGAAACGTAAGGTATCGGCACGAACGGGTCCTGAGGCGATAATTGGTCAGTCCAGACGTCGTCCGCGACGGGTGTTTCTTCGATAGGTGGGGCAAATGACTCATCAAAACCGAGAGCCGGCGGAGCTGCGGTGTATGGGTCGACCACTTCGATGCTGGGATCGGCCAGCGTCGGTTCCGTCGGCCAAACTTCGGCTCCCTCCGATACCATAGGATCGGTGAATTCGCGATTTGGTTCCTCAAGCACTACAGCAGGCTCGGGCACAGGAGTGAGATCGACTACCTCCGGGCGATCCTCGGCCATTTGATCGTCCGGCGGTCTGTGATTATCTGGCGATACCTGTTCCATTTGCCTAATCAGAAATGATGACAGTTTCGACGGGTGATTTCAATTCGTAAACCGTACCACGCCAAATGAGGCGCCGCGAGAACAGTGCTGCCAGCGAATTGTATAGAAAAATCACCGGCGTCAGGATCCAGAAAGTGTACTGGCTCCAACTTTGCCGCCTGAGCTCGGATTCATGTTTTGAAAGAACCATTCTAACCACTTTAAGACGCAACCATGCCTTGGCTATGCTGAATATGGAGACTGCAGCCAACGTGGTTCCGGCCGCGACAAACGATACGTAGTTGTTACTCAGAATGAGCATCAAAACCGCGGATAGCATTACAAAAATAAATAACGCCGAACCAACCATAGACATCAGCCAGAGGTTGGGTGCATAAACCCGCGTTATTTTCATTTGCCTGGTAGTAAATTCAAGCATCTCGGCAAAACTGCAATTACCGATCGACGCCGTCAGAGCTCCGGGAACAAAGACGATTGGCATATTCGCCTCTTTCATTGCACGTGTCACGGCAAAATCGTCAGAGAATGTGCCCTTCCATCGATCGTAGATTTTCTGCTGTTCGAATACATCGCGCCGAATAGCCATCGACCCGCCCCAGCAGAAATTCGAACTGGTCCCCGGCCCAAGGGCCGTGGCGATCGAGGCGTTCCATGATGCCCGTAGTTCGGAAGCAAATGTTGGATTCCTGGATATGAACCAGCGATAACCGGTGGTGGCCCCAATTCCAGGGTCTGCCAATGGGCCAACCAGGCTTCGCAGCCAATCACTGCCGGGACAAACATCCGAGTCGACGAATGCGAACACTTCTGTGCGCTCGTCAGCCGCTTTTACGGCCGACCGCAGGTTTTCGACTTTTTGGCTCATGCCGACGGCTTTTGGTGAGATGATCAACCTTGAGTTTTCGCCGAGATGTTTTCTAATTAAAGGGATGGCCGGGTCATTATAGTCATCTCCGACAAAAATGATCTCGAATTCGGGATAGTTTTGCTCGGTAAGGGCTTTCAGGTTGTCTTCAAGTCCCACATCGATACCGCGAAATGGGGCAACAACGGTCACGAAAGGTGCGAAATCCGACTGCTGCCGAGAAAGCTCGGTGCGATAAAATTTCAAATACTCCAGGCCGCCGCGAAAGGATTTGAAACTCAACCAAACGAGGATCAACGCAAAAAAGTAGAAAACAGCTATCAAACGAACACCTCGCCAACGAACACCTTTCGAAGTAACAAAATTGGAGCTTTCGACCGATTCTGCTAAGATTTTAGTTCAATTACAAATTTGCAGCGAACTCGCGGGTTATTGCTGCGTAATCGGACCTCATAATTTGGGACAGATGCACCTTTGTCCAGTATTCTGGACTGTAGTCTTATAGCCCCGCAACCGGCGTTAGTCCCAAGAATTAGTAGGAGATACCACAACTTATGAAGAAGTATTGTCTTTTTTCACTGATCATTCTCCTGTTGATCGCGAACACTGGTTTCGGTCAAATAACTTTGCGTTTGCCGAGGATCGCGAATCCGAGGATCGAGGCTCCCAACACGTCAAGCCAAATTACCGGGAGAGCATCGAACCGACAATATGTTCTGGACGACGGGTTTACGTTCTTTGACGCGGAACCGCTGCAGGAATACAGCGCGCAGGCGAGGCGACAGGTCGGCGTTGGCTGGCATTTGCGGTCCTATTTACGGATGTTCGGAACGGTCCCGAATCGAAGCGGCTTTAACGTCGTCGTGAGCAGAGCAGGCAGGCAGTTGGCGAAGATCAGATGTGAGGGAACCGCTTATCGCAAGGCCGAGGATCCCGTGCCTGAGAATCGGCGAGTTCCCGAGGACGATTATTTGCTCGCGCACTGGCAGGGTTGTGAGGACAAGACAAAGGCGATCAGAGATGTGGGCAAACTCGACGTTCAGATCTATTTTTTCGATGGAGACACGGACCAAGAAAAACTCTTGCGAACATATAAGATCGATGTGCGTGAGGCAAAACGTGTCCGCGGTGTAGCGACGGCACCTGTTGAGGATGTGCCGCATTACTACATTCAGCGTCATGCCGAAACCGCCGCCGCAATGTTGTATCTTCGTCCGAGAGGCTATCCAAATTATTACCGGGCACGGGGCGATAACGATTTTGTTGGTGAGGTCGAGATCTACTTCAGCATCTCACCACAACGACAGGTAGATCGCATACCTCATCCTGTCACCCGATGCAGTGTAAACGGTACGCCGCTTCGTTTTCCAGGGCCGACACCTTATTCAGATCAGGCGGACGCAAAATCTATGCGTGTAGAAACGGCGATCTACACAGACAGGCTCGCGCCGCAATTTAGAACCGGGCCGGAATATAAGGACGAGGTCTCATTCAATCAGTACCGTCTTCGCCTGCCGCTCTTGCTGAAGGGCGACCCCGCGAATAATCGCCTCGGGTTACAAGATAATAAGGGTAACTGGGAATGTTCGTTTAGGGTCAATGGAGAAACCATACGAACGTTTCGCTGGACGGTCGGCAACAACGGAAATCCTGTTCCGCACCCGGAACAGGCAGATGGCAACGTGAATCTGGTCTACAATGGATATTTAATAGAGGCCGAGGTTCCGCCCGGAGGCAGTCCGTTTGACCACCGGCTTGCTCCGCTGCCGAATGACGGATTCTTTTATGGGCTCCCCTGGAAATCGCCCTCAGGGAAAGCTGCGGCTGCGAAAGTCCCTGTTAAGGGACGGCCATATCACGTGCCGTCGAGATAGACGATTTTGCTTGAGACCCTATCTAAGTGTTGCAAGCTCCGGTCTAAGGTCGGTCCTGCTTGGCCGCTGCGTCGAAGTAATTTGAGAGGTGTTCCATAGTTTTCGTCACGGCTCCGCTGTTGTCACTCATTGCCGATAAGGCGTTAATCCCTAATGATCGTCGTTTTTCTTCATCGCGAAGCAGATTAGTTAGTTCCACAGCGAGTTTCTCAGCCGCGTCAACGGCGGTAACGCTATCGATTTGGATAAGAGCGTTTCGTTCGAGGAATTGAGAGACGGACGCCTCAAAATTCGCTGTATACGGTCCGGTCAGGATCGCCCGGCCTGACGATGCCGGTTCGAAAATGCTCTGGCCGCCGTGAGGAATGAGACTGCCGCCGACAAACACGATTTCGGCGAGCGGATAAGCAGCACGAAGTTCACCAATGCTGTCGAGCAGGATTATCTCTGCTGTTTTGTCACGGCCCGATGGCTTTTCAGTCCGCCGCACCCACGAGAACCCCGTTTTCTTAATTAACTCTGCCACCTCAGCAAACCTCTCAGGGTGACGCGGCACGATCATCAAACGCGGGAGATTCTCGTCTGACGCTTTCCAAACCTGCTTGAACGCATCGAGTACCCACGATTCCTCAGGGGAATGCGTGCTCGCCGCTATTATAAGCGGAGCGTCCCGAGTGATTCCAAACCGCTGCCGAAACTCCTCAGTGATAACGGTTTCGACCTTATCGAAATTGTGATCAAACTTGAGATTACCGGTGACCCTGACTTTGCTGGCTCTCAACCCGAGCGACATCAAACGCGAGGCGTCAACATTTTCCTGCATCAGAGCGAGGTCGAGGTGTGAAAGTATCCGCCGCATAAAATTGCGTATATACCCGAACCGGTTCAATGAGGTTTCGGAGAGGCGTCCATTAATGATCGCTATCCGGGCCTTGCTACGACTGGTTTCGCGGATGAAATTAAACCAGATCTCCGTTTCCATCAGCAAAACGATCGACGGGTTTATTCGCCGAAGCGCCCGGCGGACGGTCCATTTCCAGTCAAACGGGAAGTAGAAAACCAGATCTGCAGTTTCTGCAAAGATGTCCTTTGCGAGCATTTGACCTGTTGAAGTTGTCGTCGAAACAACTATGCTGAGATCGGGATAGTCGCTGCGGATTCGTTCAATGAGGGGCCGCGCGGCATTTGTTTCACCTACTGAAACGCAATGGACCCAGACAACCTTGCGGCCATCCGGGTCGAATTTGGGCAAACTCCCGATTCGCTGGCCGAACCCGGCGGAGTATTTTCCCTTAGTGACCGCATCAAAGATAAATCGCGGCAAGAGCACGATGAATCCGAGCGTAAGTATTATGCTGTAGAGGAAAAACATCGATGGTCTTGCAAGCTCGGCTCTTTAACGATTCGGTGCCCAAGACTCGTACGACTATTTTACCCGTTCCATATAACGGGATTCGGTGGGATTCACGCGTATTCGTTCGCCCGCGACGATGAATGGCGGGACCTGGAGCATGACGCCATTCTCGAGCGTCGCCGGCTTGTTCGAATTTGAAGCGGTAGCGCCCTTCATAACAGGTTCTGTACTGGTAACAGTCAATTCCATCGAGGCCGGCAGGGCAACGCCGATCGGCGTTCCGTTATAAAACTCGACCTCTATGGTGAGGTTAGGCATCAGCCACTGGGCCGCGTCGCCTAATTCTTCCTCAGTTAGCGCAACCTGTTCGTAGGTCTCATTGTTCATAAAATGATGATGCGATCCATCGGAATAGAGATAATCCATCTTATGCTGTTCGAGAGTGATCTTGTCGAGCGTGTCATTCGAACGGAAACGATGTTCAAATGAACTTCCGGTCAAGAGGTTTCTGAGGCGAGTTTGGACCATTGCCCGAAGGTTGCCGGGGGTGTGATGGTGAAATTCCATCACTTTAACGGGCGTGCCCTCAAACAGGATCACCATACCCTTTCTAATATCATTTGCCGAAATTGCCATAAAAGCCGGTCTGTCTCCGAAATATAAAAAATGCCTAAAATTGAATTAGCTAGTTTACGAGTGCTCCTGCCGAAAGTCTACTCTAAGCGTCCCTGAACTAGGTACCTTTTGAATACGGCAGCGGCGGCGGCTCCTCGCCTTCTTTCGGCGATTCCTTATTGATCGAACTATAGATCATAACGATGCGATCGATCCATTCCTTCGCCTCTGTATTGGCTGGGTCGTGTTTTAAGGTTCTCCGATAATCTCCGAGCGCTGACGCATACTGTCTGGCCTCGGTCAATGCCGAGGCTCGCTTGAAGAAAGCAGCTCCAAGCGCCCTCTTGGCCTCGGCGTCCGAGGAGTTGGCCTTTAGGGTTTTCTCGGCTGCCATTATCGCCGCATCGAGTTCCTTGGTGTCGATCGGGTCACCCGCCTGGCTCCATTTAGACATCGGAGCTTTGGCCGGGTCGGACTTTCCCATTTCCGGGCCATGGGCAATGGCTGTCTGGAGCTTTTCCGGGGTCGATTTAACGACGGCCGTATTCGTGTTCTGAACCCCCGTAGTGCCGGAGTTCGTGCATCCTAGTGCTAAAGCAGCAAAAGCGGTAACGATAAAAACTTTCATAATTCTACTTATTCTCAAAATAGGGCCTTGACTGAACGATGTATATTCGACTGTTCATTATACCCCATTCGATGTCCTGTTCCTTCTTGCCGCCAAAGGCTCGCTTGATATTGACCGCGGCCCTGGCAAGGTTTCGGGCCTGTATATCAGTCAGGACCCGCTTGCCGGCACCGGCACATTTGTCAACGGTTTCCTTGAGATCGCCACGCTCGTCAAATGCAAGAGCGTTTTCCTGCTGAGAGAGGGTCATGACGGCCACCGAGTTTGAGCGAGGGTCGAAGAGGATCTGTTCCGGTATTCCGGAGTTGCTCACGACTCTAGAGTTATGTCCGCAGACAGCGCTGATATAAACAGCATTCTTATTTTGCTCGTCAAACGGATCTTTTGTGATCATCACGCCGCCTTTTTCCATATCGATGCCAACCTGGATAAGGGCCGACATATAGACATCGCTCTGGCTGACATAGTTACGAACTCTAGCCTCATATCCCTCGAAATTCCATAGAGACGCCCAAACTTTTTTGACTGCCTCGATCAGCTTGTCTTCATCAATTACATTTGGAACACTCGAATAGAGGCCGGCGCCGCTAAAATCCGGAAGATCCTCGGCATTTGACGAACTCCGTACGAAAACCGGTCTGCCTGCCAGTTGTTTCTGCCAGCGGCTAATGATCTGGGCGCGGAGCGCAGCGTCAAACTTTCCTTTCTGGATCGAGGATCGAAACTCCTCCAGCTTTTGACGGCGGTACCGCGGATTATGAACGAACTCGAGGTCGTCCATCAAATCTTCGATAACCTCATTCAACTCGTTGTCCTTCATGAACTTGTCGTACCAATAGTATGGCACGCTAAATCCATCAGGCACCGTAATGCCGGTTATCCGGGAATTGAGCATCTCGCCCAGGTTAGCCGCTTTCGCCCCATAGGCGATGCTGTCTCTTTTCCGCATTTCGCCAAGGGCGGCGACTTTTGTGATCTTAAGGTTTGAGGGCGGGATCTGCTGGTCAGGAGAAACAAAGTCCTTCCTAAGTTCCTCTAAATTTGCCGGCTCAAGCGTATAGCTCGTCATATTTGCCTCAAGCTTGAAGACATATGTGTTGTGTTCGCGAAACAACTTGTCGGCATCCTTGATATAAACGTTTGGAATGTTCCAGCCCTTTGCCAGAATATTAATATGCGAAAGCGGTGAGGATGGCTGTGCGACAATAATGCCGCGAACCGGCGGAAGAGTAATAGGCAGTTCCTTTAAGACGATGATCTCATTCGAACCGATCTCAACCGTGTCGTCGAGTTTATCAATAATATGAATGCGTCCGACAGCGGTTCCCGGATTCAGGGTCAGAAATGATTGGTTTCGATTTATCTCGTCCTGCAGTATCCGATCAAGGCCGATCGAGGCAGTTACATCTTCCTGCCGCATCGAATTAGGTTTGTAATGGACCTTCTCGAAAAACGACTTGTTTATGGCCGTGTGGGCTGTCCTGATGATCTCGGCTGATGCCATATCGCCCTGCCAAAGTTCCCAGGTAAATTTCTCGACGGTTTTTTGCCATGCAATGGTGCCGACGATAAATCGCCGGTCCTGGTCGATATAGATCGGTTTGAAAACATCGGCTCCGCGAGGAACGAGATAGGTAGCCAACAGAAAATCCTTGTGAAAACGATATCTCTGCGAGTTGACGAAATAGATCTTGTTATTGGCCCGCCTATCGATGACGAACATCGCGTGGGGCAGGGCGTAGGGTGTTCCCTGATGGTATGTTCGGGCAATAGTATCAAATTCGGCCTGGTTGGAGATCCTTGCCAGCGAGTTCTGACGTGATGACGGAAGGTTCTTAGCCGCCCCGGCCGGCTCACGAGCCGGTGAGGGTTTGCGAGCCATCTGAGCAATACCGTCAGAACAAAAAAGCAATACCACAACGGCTGACATTGTCAGCCCGAAAAGTTTGACCGCTGGAATCATATGATCACTTAGACGTCGAAATGGCACCCCGGCGTTTGTCGTTAAAAAGATATCCGGAACGTAGGTTACGAAGGCCGGATTCGTCACTGACGGAAATGTCCAGGTCGCGAATGATACCGTCCTTCAGGCCATATATCCATCCGTGCACCTCTAGATCCTGCCCTCGGCTCCATGCGTCCTGAACGATCGTCGTCTCACCAACGTTAATTACCTGCTCGGTAATGTTGAGTTCGGATAGCAGATCGAGCTTTTCGTCGAACTCTTCCAACTCTGCAAGACGTTCCGAATGCAGATGGATCGTGTCCTGAATATGCCTGAGCCAATTGTCTATCAGGCCATGACGCTGCCCTTCGAGTGCGGCCCTTATGCCCCCGCAGCCATAATGTCCGCAAACGATAATATGTTCGACCTGCAGGACCTCGACCGCAAACTGAATGACGGAGAGGCAATTAATGTCCGTGTGGTTAACCAAGTTCGCAACATTCCGGTGAACGAATACCTCACCGGGCATCAACCCGACGATCGTGTTTGCGGATACGCGGCTGTCCGAACAGCCGATCCAAAGGAAGTCAGGGTTCTGCTGGTCGGCCAGGTCGGCAAAAAAGCGAGGATACTGTTCCGTCGCTTTTTGCGACCAACGCTTGTTATTGTCAAGCAATTCATTAATGGATCTCACGATCCTATCTTATCCGCTGGTTTCTGATACGCAAAATATCCGGCATCGTGAGATGCCGATTTACGAACGCTGCCAGAGCGCCGCTTATGGCGACAAACGGAAATTCAAAGGAACCGACCCCTCGTTGGCTGGTAAACGCCGGTCAGGAACGGGTTGGCCGAACGCTCATGGCCGACGGTGGTCTCAGGGCCATGGCCGCTGTAGACAATCGTTTCGTCCGGCAAGGTCATTATCTGCTGAAATATTGATTCCATAAGCTGCTCGTGGCTGCCGCCCGGTAGGTCGGTGCGGCCGATCGAACCGAGGAAAAGACAATCGCCGACGAAAACCTTTTTCTCGCTTTCCTCAGCCAGAACGACATGCCCGCGAGTATGGCCCGGGCAATGGCGGACCGAGAATTTCAATTTGCCGACCTCGTATATTTCGCCGTGCTCCCAGTTTCGCGTCAGCCGCGGCGGATCGTCATAGGCCATCCCGAGATCGCGCATTTGGTGCGGCTGGATGCCCATAAACAGCGGCTGCTGCGGCAGGCCGTAATAGAGGTCTTCATCGTCTTTGTGAAGAATGATCTCGGCCTCGGGAAAACTTTTTGAGAGGTCGGACGTGCCGCCGACGTGGTCGAGATGTCCGTGCGTCAGCGTGATCGCCTGCAGCACATATGAATTAGAGTTGAGAAACTCAACGATATCGTCCGACCGCTCACCCGGATCGATGCAGATCGCCTTTCCGGTCGCCTCACATACAACGACGCGGCTATTTTGCTGAAATGCGGTAAGAGTAAATTTTTCGACCAGCATAGTTCTTAAATATTTTACCCTATGGGTCTTCGCTTTTCTCTGCGTCCTCTGCGTGGCTTCACTCTGCGCCCTCTGCGTTGAGATCTTCGTTGGCCTATCTCAAACGCAGAGGACGCAGAGTTTACGCAGAGGACGCAGAGTAGTCTAATTCACCGTTATCATAGTCAGATACGGCGCCGGATCGAATTCCGCCTCACGCCGATCCCTCAGCACGAACAGAATCGCATCGCGATATGTTTTGGCGTCGGGTTTTCCGCTAAAGCAGGGCGTTTCGATATCCGTGAGGTTGAGATAGCTTACGAGGCAGCTCAGGAGCATCCAAAGCAGAACCTCGTCATCGGAACCGATCGGGTTGTGTTTTACGATGCTCTCGCGGTCTTCGATAATGCCGCCGACGATACGCTCGAACTCGGCCTCGCTGATCTTTGTCATTCTGCTGTTCTGTCGAACTGGCCGCCCGCTCACGCAGGCGGTTCTTACTAGAGTGATCGCCGTCCGGGTTGTTTACCGCAGATAAGCAGATCTTTCTGGTTCTGCCCTTTTCTGATCTGCGTCATCCGTATTATCTGCGGCTAAAAACTTTTCGGCGAACTGGCCGCCCGCTCACGCAGGTGGTTCTGACGTTGACTCTTCGTACATACAATAATGCGAGGCTTCCATGCCTACATTTTCGTAGACGCGCCGTGCGTGGCTGTTTTCGGCCTCGACATACAGGCGGAATCCGCAAACATTGCCGGCCTCGGCTGCCCTTTCTTTTACAAATTCATATAGCCGGCTGTAGATCCGTCGCCCTCGGGCCTCGGGCAGGATATAAACGCTCTGTATCCACCAGAACCAACCGTTTCGCCAATCGCTCCATTCGTATGTGACCATAAGTGCCCCGATGATATGGCCATCGTCCTCGGCGGCGACATAAAATCCCTTCTGAGGGTCAGCGAAAACGGCCCGGACGCCGCCCCCGAGCACCTCGGGATCAAGGTGCTTATTCTCTGTCTCGAGGGCCATCGCCTGGTTGAATTCGATCAGTGCATCAGCATCCTGCGATTTGGCAACTCTAATATTCATATATGTTTGCTTGACGAAACCCGGCCCATAATCTAGCCTAAAATGTTTTGCGAGCAGGCGCAAAACGAGCTTTATGAAACTTAGGATCCTCTATCACGGCAATTGTTTTGACGGCGTCTCGTCAGCAGCGATCTTTACCAAATTTTACCGATCAAAGATCAATGCGGATGCCGAGGTGCACTACACACCGACAATGCATCGGGCCGGGAACGCCTTCGACCCCGACCAGTTTGACGGCGACGAGAACGCCATTGTTGATTTTAAATATTGCCCCGACGAACGCCTGACGTGGTGGTTCGACCATCACCACTCCGCTTTTCTCTCCGAGGCCGACGAGCAGCATTTCATTGCCGACACGTCGGGCAAGAAATTTCTCGACACTCAGAGCAAGTCGTGTGCTGAATTTATTGCCCGTATCGGAAAAGAGAATTTCGGCTGGGAAGACGCCTCGCTCGCCGAGCTGATCGAGTGGGCACACATCATCGACGGAGCTTTATACGAATCGCCCGCGCAGTGTGTCGAGCTGCGTTCATCTGCCCTCAAGCTGATGCAGCTCCTCGAGGGCGAAAAGAATCCGGCTTTTGTCGAGGGGATCATTCACGACCTCTCCATAAAATCGCTCGATGAGATAGTCGAAAGCGATGCCATCCAGGAAAAACTCACCCCGATACTCGAGCGTCACTGGAACACGGTAAATCTGATAAAAGAACGTGCGGTCTACGAGCGCGGCGTTGTCAGCTTTGACCTGACCGATACCGACATTGACGGATACAACAAGTTCATCCCCTACTATTTCTACCCCGAGACCACCTACAACGTCGCCCTTACCCAGAGCGAGTACCGTACAAAGATCTCCGTCGGCTCAAATCCCTGGTCGCCTCGCCCGCGTCTGCATAATATCGCCGAGATCTGCGAACGCTACGGCGGCGGCGGCCACGCCGTCGTCGGTGCCGTCTCTCTAAAACCCGATGCCCTCGACGAAGGCAGGAAATACATGAGCGAAATCATCGAAGAACTGCAGTTTGCGGATTAGCTGACGCCCGGTTGACACGGTGAAAAACGAATCCCATGCCATACCCCAGAGCACACGGACCTCTCATACATCTTTATTAGTTTTCGACTGGGCAGTCGCGATGTATCGTTGGTCGTTTAGCCTGTTTTAGAATTTCCGGCGAGAGAAGGGGAGTTAAAGCTGCGAATCGTATTTCAACGGTGGCGTAACTTTGCTGAATATATGCCAAAAGGGCTCCGATAAAAACGATTACGCCGACCATTTCCAGGCCTTCTTCGATCGACGTCATCACCATGTAGATAAGATTATCTTTTCCATATTTCTCAGCATGTTGGCCCTCAAGTAGTTCAAAGCCAATGGCTCCGCTCAGGAAAAGGGTCGCGGCTATCAGAAATGCGATGCTGATACTTCTCGGCAATTCAATTAAGAATCTTACAAATCCAAGTCCGATCAGCATAACCATGAAAATTGCGGGAATAACCCAGGCAAAGTAGAGAACACCGAAATGAACGTCGCCGAAAATGGCTCTGACCGGCTCTATCAGACGTTCATGAACCGAGACAATTTCGTCAAAAGACATAAAAAGAAAGCCGAGGGCAAGCAACAACCAATGCCATCGAAATCTGCTGCCTTCTTTATTTTTGAGGAGAAAGATCGTCCCAAGTAGCGCCGAGGCGGCCAGCATTAAAACTGCGGAGAAGAAGGTGGGAACATTAAGTTCCCAATCCACATAAAACAGTTTGAGAGCTTTGTGTGCACCGGGTGAATTATGGAGAGCCAGCGAATCTGCCATCAGGCAGACCGAGCTTGCCGCGAGCAGGACAACCGCTATCTTTAACAGAAACAAGACGACCTTTGCTGGATCGATCACTATCTTTTGTTCTTTGGACATACAGTATTACTCTTGACCTGTCTGCGTGTTGTGCAGCCATGTCGACCCTAAATGCGAAGTTATCTACGCTGCTAAAGGCAAATAACCAATCATAGGGACTTTCCAGAGTTTCGATTTGCACGTCCAGGACGGGAAGGCGAAGCTCTGTTTTGACGGACACACCGTCTTTAGAGATGACAACTAACTATCAGGAGGAACAGTGGGGCAAAATGTGCAAAAGTAAACGTGACAAGTAAAAGCCAAAAGTAAAAAGGCAAAAAAGAAGATGCCGGGAGCACCTTCTCACTTGTCATCGCTTACCTATTTCTGACTAATCTTCACTGTCAAGATTTTCCAGAGGCGCAGATAAGGCCCGAGAGTCGATACTAGTATCGACTTCGATCTACTGTCACCCGTTAGGGTTTAGTGTTCACGAAACCTTACGGTTTTCGCGTGTAGACCGATTGCGCGCTGACCGGCCCTCGCATCGAAGCCGATTCGCGGTCGACGGTAAGTGTGTTGCCGTCGGCCGAAAGCGACCACGTTTCCTTGGTGGTCATGGTCATTTCGCCGTTCGGGGTCTGAACGGTTCGAGAGGTCGAGAGGTTCAGCTTACCGCCGTCGACCTTGCCGGTCATTTTTGTAGGGATCTTGCCGCGGGGCGTTTCCTGCTCGATGGTCACTTCCTTGCCGTCGAGGTTATAGCTGACTGAGTTATCGCCGCCGGGACCGCCGGGGCCGCCCATTCCGCCGCCGCCGGGACGTCCGCCGCCGCCCCCGGGTGCTCCTGCCGGTGGTGCCGAGCGTTTGGTCGAGGTGGCTATTTTGATGTCCTTATCGGTCTGGGTAACGGTAAGGGTCTGTGATTCGATGCTGCTGCGTTCGCCAAGCTTTGATTTGCTGACATCGAGCGTCCACGTGCCGGAGAACGAATCTGCCTTCTGGGCCGATACCGACAGGGCCATAACAAACAGGGTGAGTACCGCTGCGATCACGAAATTACGTTTCATATACACTGCTCCTGAGGAAAATATACTAAATTTCTAACGCGAGTAAGATGCAATTCTATCCTTGTTAGTCTTAGGGAACGTGTAAAGAATTGTAAATATCCTTTCGAACCGGTTAATTCTGTTCCGCGGCCTCATCACGCTTCCAGCATTTGCTGTATTAGAATCGATGTTATGTGCAGGCCAGTAAGCGACCAGCAAACTAGCACCGCCGCGGTTAAGGAATGGATCAATATGGATTGGAAAATTTTTGGAACGGCTTTTTTGACGTTATTTTTAGCGGAGCTCGGTGACAAAACGCAGCTCGCCGTTATTACGATGACGGCAAGTACCGAAGCAAGAGTGTCGGTTTTTCTCGGAGCAAGCCTCGCCCTTATCGTGGTGACGCTGCTGGGCGTTCTGCTGGGCGGGCTGCTAACACAGTGGATCCCGGTCGAATGGCTTCAGCGGATCGCAGCCCTGGCCTTTATTTCCATCGGGGTGTTAATGCTGCTGGGGAAACTCTAGGGGTTAGCCCTTTAGACGATCGACAAATTTTTGCCTAAACTTCGCCACCTTTGGTGCCACGACCGCCGCACAATATGGCTGGTTTGGATTATTGGCAAAATATTCCTGATGATAGTCCTCAGCCGGCCAGAACTTGTCAAAGGCGGTGACCTCGGTAACTATCGGATCGCTGTATAGTCCCTCGGCTGTGATCTCGGCAATGACCTGGTCGGCAGTCTGCCGCTGTTCTTCAGTGTGGTAGAAGATCGCTGACCGGTAAGATGTGCCGATATCGCCGCCCTGGCGATTTAAAGTTGTAGGATCGTGAACGGTGAAATATATCCTAAGAAGATCGGCGTAAGAGAGTTTTTCAGGGTCAAATTTAATTTGGACGACCTCAGCGTGACCGGTCGTTTCCGAGCAGACCTGCTGATAGGTTGGATTCTCAGTAAAACCGCCTGAGTAGCCAGAGACGACATCTTCGACGCCGACAAGATCGTCAAATACTGCCTCGACACACCAAAAACATCCCGCCGCCAGGGTTGCCGTTTCAAGTTCGCTCATAGACATCAGGCGGTCGCTTCGGCCTCGCGGGGTGCTAAATACAGTATGCGTGTACAGCTCTCGCAGGTGATAATCTCGTCACCTTTTTTTACGTTAAGCTGGACCTGCGGCCTTAGCTGCATATAGCACGCACTGCATGAGCCGTTAATGACCTCGGCAACTGCGATGCCGTCGCGGCTTCGCTGGGCCATTCGATCGTAAATGGATGCCAGTCTGGCCGGCAGAGTGGCAAATGCTTTGGCCCGATGTTTAAGCTCCGCGTCGTACTCGCCGCGTTCTTTTGCCACAACGGCATCAAACTCAGCCAGAGCAGCATCACGTTTTGTATCAAGAGTACTGATCTCTTCAGCCCGGCCCTCAAGGTCATTTTCAACTGTTTCGAGCTCTTCCATGCCTTCGACGATCTGCGTTTCAAATGCCGTGATCTGCTTCTGTAGAGCGTCGGTCTCCCGCATGGCGGTTTCGTATTCTTTCTGGTTCTGGGCGTGTTTGAGATTGCGGTCAGCTCGCTCGAGATAAGTCTTGTTCTCGGCTATCTGCTTTTCGAGATCTGCCCGGCGGGCGTTGAGTTCGTCACGCTTGTTCTGGATCTCACGAATAGAAGAGGCGTGCTGTTCAAACTCTTGTTCGATTTCTGCACGCCTCTCAATTGCCGTTTCAAGTGACCGTTTCAACCTGCGAAGGTTTGTATCGGTTTTTTGTAATTCTATTAATTTATCAAGTTCTGCTATCACGTATGAATTTCTCCCCAAGCTCAGAAGCTAATCGACAATGATATCGCAAACCTGCCTCAGGGCAAAACTCATATCAACCCCCCAGAAACATCTCGATGTGCCGGTTGATTTCTTCAGTGCGGAGCTCGGCCCCATTGTCATCCCGCCAAACAGGCAGAGGCTCCGCTCGAACTAGTCGGAATTCCGCATTTTGCCTCGGCAGGCCGAAATGTCTTATGCGTGCATGGGCCAATGAACCGTTTCGCATTATTCCGTCCGACGGAGTTCTGACCCAACCCGCCTCAAACACGACACATCTCACACCTAGCTTGACCTCGATCAGGGCACCGACCATATTTGCCGTGCCTATGGCAAAGCTGTGCGGCTGTTTACGCTCGATCTTTAGGTTCGGGTGTGGTAACGAGGCTTGTGATGCCGCCTCGATCGCGCTTTCGAAGAACCAGGCGACGGCGGTCGTACGTATGGTGTCGTTTGCCAATTTCAGGCGTAGGTAATCGGCGACGTCGTGACGGCCTGACTCGACAGCTTTTTTCGAAGCAGCATCGAGCATATTTACCCATAATTGGTCGAGTTCGGCCATATGGCGAGAATAGGACGGACCACGGCAAAAGGCAATTTCATGATATTATTTGGAACATAGGGCCAAGAAAATACCGAATTATGAAATCTCTGGCGATCGTAGTTTTATCCGGAATCCTGGCCCTCGCAGCCCACGCTCAGACCACGAAGCCTAAGGCCTCGACACCCAAAGCCAGGCAGACCGCTACTTCCGCCAAGAAATCTCCGCCGGCAGCGAAAAAGGCCGATCCTAAAGCGAAAAAAGCTGACTCTAAACCTGCTGTGTCGAAACCGGTTCCCAAGCCGAAAGCGGTGAGCCGGCCGGAGAAGGGACCTGACGAAAAAGCAGAGTGGGAAAAGATTGCCACGATCGCGGACCACGCAGAGAGGGCAGATGCTATCAGGAAATTTCTTAGCTCTTTTCCCAAGACAGAAAGACGGGCCGAGGCCATCGAACTCATAGTTATGTCCGAAGCCGAAGCCGGAAATATTCGCCTTCAGGCAGGCGATATCGAGACTGCCGCACAACGGTTTATCACAGCGGCGAACGAAGCTCCAAAACCGGTAAATGACAAACTGTTTACCGAAGTGCTTTCCAAATTTCCCGCGAATTTATATTTTCGGGGTGCCCGCGAACAAGCTTTTCGCGTCGCTCAGATCATTGAAGAAAAGATCGATACGAACCCCGACCAACTGCTTGCCATCGCAAATTTTTATCTGAGCGTAGAAAACGGGTCCGAAGCGAGACGCGTAGCTGAATCGGCATTAAAAGCTAAGCCTGACTCAGCGGCCGCTTACCAGACGCTCGGGCTGGCTCACCGAATGGATTTTCAGCTCGAGGAATCGGCTGCGGCATACAGCCGTGCTCTCGAGATCGAGCCCGATTCCTTAACCGCTCGCCGAGGGCTGGCCGAGATGAAGCGCTCGCTCGGTAAGGCCGATGAAGCAATTATGCTGTACCGCGAGATACTCGACCGGGACGAGGGCAATGTGCCTGCCCGTTCCGGGCTGATCCTCGCTATGTTCGATGCCGGTAGACGAAGTGAGGCCGAAGCCGAACTGGCTCGATCGGAAGCGGTAAATCCGGGCAATGTTATCATGCTCGCCGGCGTCGCCTATTGGTACGCGGTTCAGGGAGAGGGCGATAAGGCGGTCGAACTCGCTCAAAAGGCCATTGCCGCCGATCCGCGCTTCATCTGGTCACATATCGCTCTGGCCCGCGGCTACATTCTTCAGCAAAAACCTACTGAAGCCGAGAGGGCCCTGCTTGCTGCCCGGCGATACGGGAATTTTCCTACCGTCGAGTATGAGCTGGCATCAACCCGATTTGCGGCGGGATTCTACCGCGAGGCGGCTGAGGAACTGGCAAAGAGCTTTACGGTATTACCTGACGGCTCGATCAGGACTAAGTTGGGCGGCCGCATTACCCGCGATTCGAAGTATTTTACAGAGCTTGTAGGGTTCGAGCGGCGGGCAAGCATATTTGCCCCAACCGCAGCCGATGACCCTGAAAAGGCGGCCCGGATGGCTGCGCTGCTCGCATTAAAGCAGGAACTCGACTCAGCCGACCCATCTCCGGCTAAATTAACCCGGGCGAGCTCGGCATTCATTCGCGGCGACGACCGAATGAAGCTCTTTCGCAAGATGTACGTAGCCGAAACCTTGCTTGAAAAGAACACGGCGCTTTCTCAAGTTGTTGACCTTGCCCAATCGGCTACCTCGGATGTGGATGCCGGCCTCGCTTCACCAAGTTTGGGTTCGGCGGTGATGGCCCGCGAACTCTATGAGAGCCGAAGCCTTGCGGCGGTTCGAGGTGACTATCTGAATTTACCTGATGTTCCCCAGGCCACGCTTTCTGCAATAGTTCGTGGACGGATCGAGGAGCTCGCCGGTTGGGCAAGGTTTCAGATGAATGAACCCGAAGAGGCCATCGTCAGGCTCAAAAGAGCCGTAAGCGTGCTTCCGGCCAACACCCCTTGGTGGCGATCGACCACGTGGCGTCTCGGGACCTCGCTCGCAGCGACCGGGAAGGACGCAGAGGCACTCGAAGCTTACACAAGGGTCTATAGATCGGCAGAGCCCGATCAGTTTCGTTATTCAACCATCGCTGCCCTGTACCGAAAGATACACGGGAACACCGACAGGCTGGAGGAAATTATCGGTCGAGATCCTGCGGCCCCAGTCCCGCCGTCTACCGTGGTGGCCGCCCCAGCCCAGCCCCAGGTTGACACCGTTGCTGTCAGGATGCCGCGGCCCACACCGGCCGTAGTTCCGATCTCGGACACTACACCGTCCCCAACGCCAACGCCGGAACCTGAACCGATACCAACACCAACCTCGGAACCCGAGCCTTTGCCAATACCTGAGCCCGAGCCGTCGCCTGAACCCACAGCAACACCAACCCCGGAACCTTCGCCCGAGCCCACGGCATCACCAACCCCGGAACCTGAGCCCACGCCAACGCCTGAGCCTACGCCAACTCCGACTCCTGAACCGGAGCCAACTCCGACTCCTGAACCCGAGCCATCGCCGATACCAGAAACCGAAGCGAGGCCGATCGCTTTACCGAGATCAACGACAGCCGAACCGGTGGCAGAGCGACGGATGACGCCTTCGCCGCCGGTCAGGAGAAACGAACTTTTTCCCCCGGTGGTGATCCGTATCCCACCGCCGACCACCCCTAGATCGAAGGGCCTGCCGGAAACAAACTCCATAGACGTTGGGGAGGATAAACTGGATAAGGCTCCGGCAACTGATACTGATCCGAGATCGCCTTCGGAAATCCAGGTGGCACAAAGTGCGGAACGTGCCCGCATTATCAACGACCGGCGTTTGGCCCAGGACCCGCCATGCAAGATCACGGTGAGCGAAGAGAATATAATATTATCGAGCGGCGGTGGCGATCACGCCGTCATTGTCGGGATCGATGATGATCGGGATCTCGATGAGATCACCGGTACATCGTCCAGCCCGACGGACGTCGAGGTTCGACGCGAACCGATAGCGGGCGTCAGGGCCCGGGCACTATTTGTTATCCGTGCCATAAGTACTAAAAACGGTGTCTATCAGGTCAGTTTCGATATGCCTTGCGGTAAAAAGAGTGTGGTCATCAGGGTTCGATGACCTGCCTGCGGCGATTGGTAAAAACAGCAACAGCACATAAAAGCAAAAAGAAGAATGCGTTCGATGGCGTCCGCAGCGGAAAGTCAAAGAAGCTGTGGATGAGAATTCCAAAACAACCCGCAAGGGCCCCAACAGACGCATCCCGCGCAAGCCCACTGCCGTCAGCGATGGCTTTCAGGCTCCGGCGAAACAAAATAAAAATAAAGGCCCCGACACACAGAATGCCTACGATCCCCCCCTCGGCCAGTATTTGAAGGTAATCGTTGTGGGCCTGCTCGACTCTCAGCAGGCCGCCCCAGGTGTCGTGCCGCGTAAATGCCGCCCCGAATGAGTCAAAACCTGCTCCCACGATCGGATGCTCAAGAAATATTTTGAGCGCGATCGGCCAGTAATGGCTACGGCCACTGGAAAAATCCGAATCAGCCTTTGCCGCCCCAATGCCGCGAAGCAGTGACTCACCGCCGCCAATAAACACGACAACACCCAGAATGATGATCGCTACGCCGGCTGCCCCGGCAGCGATTCCGACACTGCGCCGCAGATTCGCCGGGGTATCTCGCGATGAACCCTCAGAACGCGACCATTGTCTCGAAAGGACGCTAAAAATTACCACGAAGGCCGCAACCGAAAGTAAACCAAGCAAACCGCCACGCGAACTGGTCAGGATCGCCGCGACGCTCATGATGACAAACGCGATAATGAGCAATACCTTTTTGTCCCGCTTCACGTTCTTCCCCAATATAAAACCGAGCGCCAAGCCGCCGGTCATTTGCATGAATGCGGCAAAATGATGCTGATTAACAAAAGGTCCGAAGGGGATCGCCTGCGGCGTTTCACGCAGACCGTAGATGCCGTCGGGGTTCGCCAGCCGCTGCATGATCCCGAAGAACGCCATGAAGGCGCCAAAGATGATCACGGTCACGGCGACCTTAGTAACACGGCTCTCACTGTTGACGAACGTAAGACACACGGCAAAAAATACGACGTAAACGACCAGTCGGGTCAGGAAAAGCCGGGTTGCGTAGGGGTCGAGCGAGATCGAACTCGACGCAGGTACCGAGAGTAGAGCAGATGCCTCATTCGAACCGCCAAACGGCAGAAGGTGAATGACGCCGATCAACAATAGCCCGAGCAGAGGTATCTGAAGCGGCTCGACATTCAAAAGTATCCCACCCGCCTTCCATGACTCGGCCAGCCACAGCGATACAACGAGGGCCCAGATGATCGAGATGATGACCCAGGTGGTATTGTCCACCCCGCCGAACAGGATCGTGGCGAGGATCGGCAGCGCGCAAAGGATCAGAAAGATCGCTTTGCTGGCGCGTGACGAAGCCTCGCTCTCGGTATGAGAGCCGCGGACCGAACGCCGTTTTCTGCTCGAATGTGCCATTTCTAAAGTTTCCGCAGCGATATGTCGTCAAATGAGATTCGCCCGTTCATCGGGCACGCCGGGCCCACGCATCCCTCGCGGATAAGCCGCAGCTGCACCGCGTCTGAAGCTTCCGGTGATCGGAAAACAATACGCATCGCCGTCCAGTCAGCGGCCGGGATCAACGGCTCGGACACGGCGATCCGTGTCGACGAGTACGCGTCGACTATTTCCCATCTCAGAGTAGCTTTAGATTTGATATCGGAGCGATAAAAGATCTCGAGTTCGTGCTCGGCTGCGGGGTCGACGGCGACTGTCTGGTCAATTGTTCTTAGTCCTGCCGTTTCGAAGGAACTGAACAGGAGCATAAGGCTGTACTGCCCCGAACGTTTAAGACCGTCGCTGAGCCCGATCTGTGGATGCGTTCCCTCAGATATTCGCCATTCGAAGATCCCTGCGTTCCGCGGCTTTACAGGGGCTTCAAAACCGCCATTTGTTATCGTGGCGACCGCGGGCTTTTCGGCCTCGGTGATGTCTGCCTGGATTCCAACGGCCATTCTGAATTTCCCGGCTTCGGTCATTTGCGACACGAGTCTTTCGCCGAGAGATCTAAATTCGAGCTGTTTGTCATCGAGGGATATCTGGCCCCACGCCTCAAAAGCCTCGTCGAACCGCTTGGCCGACGCCAGCACGGATACTAGCCCGGCATTCACATTGCCCGTGTTTCCCATCGCAGAGCGGACCTGGCCGACATCACCCTCGAATGCCTGAAGCGCAGTAGCGATACCCGGCGTCAAATAATCGGGATTAGCCGCGGCAGATTTGGCGATGAGTGCAAACCCCTCACCGGTCTCGCCTTCGCGAATAAGGGCATTACCAAAAACCCACTGGATGCTGGCGTAATTAGGGGCGAGTGCGAGGGCCCTTCGATACGCCGCGAATGCGCCTTCAGTATCCCCGGCAAAGCTGCGCGCCTTGCCCAGATTCATCCACATAAGGTAATTTTCGGGGGAAAGGGCGGCTGCGGTTTCGAATTCGAACACCGCTCGCTCAAGATCGCCGGGTTCGAAGGTCCGCTCGTATACGGTTCCGGCGAGCAAATGTGTCATCGGATCGTCGGGTGCAAAACCGGTCAGCCAATCGGCGAGCAAAGGAGCCTCGGGCCGCCGCGGATCGATTTGTGAGGCGATGACATTCGCCAGGTTCCATCGAACGAAAAACCACGCTAGCATCAGGCACACTATTCCAGCGGATACGAGTATTATTCGTGTCCATTTAGGTCCCAGATTGATAAGTTTCAGTGACAAATTCGATCCTAATTTAGACGAAATCTACGGGTTCGATCTTTATCTGAGCGCGTTTCAACAATACGTGCGTGTCCCGACAGACCTCGCGAATAATCTTTAGTTTTTCAGGCGGCATATTCCTGGCCGAGATCAATATCTCGGCAATGTCCATTCTACGGCACAGATCGGCGAGAGAACCGTTACCGTCATATACCTTGAGTCCGTGAATGACCTTGTCTTTTTTCATTGGATCGTCATCGATAAAGCCGACCGGCTGATAGTTCCACTCGGGGTTATTATTCAATTCTCGAAGCACCATCTCGCCACCGTCACCGGCCCCATAGATGAGCACCTTCTGTCCGTCGCCTGACAAAGGCAGCGGCAGCACCTGACGGATCAGACGGAACGCTAATCGGCTGCCGACGACCGCAAGGAACAGGAGAATGCCGTCAAGAATAAAAACCGTCCGGGAAAATCCCTCGAACCGGTAAAGCAGCAAAACCGCCAGAACGCTAAGCACCGAGCCCAGCAGGACACCTTTTGAGAAAGTGATCAGGTCACCGATGCTCGTGTATCGCCACAACCCGCGGTAAACACCGACGACGAGAAATGCACCGAGCTTAATGACGATCAGCAGCGGGAGGGTTTTGAGAAACAGGTCCCAGTTGGTCGAGCTTTCGAATGATGCGAAAAGCAGGGCAAACGCCGAATAATAAGCCAGGGTGATAAGGAATGCATCGAGAAACACCTCGAACAGCCGGCGTTTATGCGACACGTTCACCAGAAAGGCAAACACTGCGTTTTCCCTGACCGCCTGTTCCTCTTCCTCGCCCTCGTAAACCTTTACTTTTGAGAGATAGACCCCGAGAATGACGAGCACCACCGTAAAGAACCCGATGAGGGCAAAACTCTTGAACACTCCGATCTGACCGACCATAAGAGCGAGCGCTCCGGCGATCACGGCGAATCCGTAGAGCATGAGCACAGCGGTGCGTTCAGACAAGCCTAGTGCAACAAGCCTGTGCGATGTATGGTCGCGGCCGCCTTGCGACGCCTTGCGGCCCCAGAGTTTGCGGAGCACTGTAACAAATGTCGTGTCAAAGATCGGCACGAAAAGTATCAGTACCGGCACCGCGAGAATAGCCACGATACCGCGCGAGCGTCCACCAACCTGATTAAGCAGCACGGTGCCCGAGAGCATAAAACCGATGAACATCGACCCGCAATCGCCCATGAAGATCGACGCCGGGTTGAAGTTGTAAATTAGAAACCCGATCAGGGCACCGATGAGGGCACTCGTCAAAAGAAGCTCGTTAGTCAGGCCGTTCGACGCGAAATTGATCGCTAGCGAAAGGGCCGCGATCGCAGATATTCCGGCGGCGAGGCCGTCCATGTTATCGAGCAGGTTGATCGCATTTGTAATGCCGATCACCCAAAAGACCGTTATCCAGATATCAACAATTTCAAAGCCGGTGAGAGGCAGTTTGAGACCCGATAAAACAAGTATTCCGGCCCCTATTAGCTGGCCTATAAGCTTCTGATATGGGCGAATGGTGACAAGGTCGTCAATCAGGCCCAGAAGGAACAGGAACGTTCCGCCGCCCATCACAACCAGCGATTCAAAGGTGACGGGAACGAGCAGCAGATACGCCGCGGCTGTTGCGAAATATATCGCGATGCCGCCGAGCATGGCAGTCGGCTTTTTGTGCCATCGGTCCGATTTTGGACGGGCGACATATCCGTTCTTGAGCGCAAAGGCCCTGACTGCGTACGTACAGATCACAGACATGATGACGGCCATCGCGCAGACAAATATCGGATTTTGTACCAAACCGGGCATAGTCTTACTTGCTTATGGTTTCATTACAAGCCAATTATCGCAGAAAATCAATCTTTTACGGCCCTCGGGCCGCCCGCCGCATCGAATCGTCGAATGCGCTCGGCATGTTTATCAAGGAGCATCTGATACACCTCTGAAATATCGGCAACCATCTTTTCGGTGCGAAAATTCGGATCAACGTGCTTACGGCCATTTGCTCCGAACTTGTCGCGAAGCCCTTTATCCTCGAGCAGCCGGGCGACCTTGTCGGCGAGCCCGACCGAATCGAACGCTTTGACCAGGTAACCGGTATAGTCGTCGATCACCACCTCGCGTGCACCGTCAATATCGAATGAAACACAGGGTTTTCCCATTGCCAACGACTGTGGAAGAACACGTGCAAGACCCTCACGCAGCGATGTGTGGACGACAACATCCATAGCCGAGATCATTTCGGGAATTCGCGTACGATCAACCAGGCCTGCAAAAACGAAATTTTCGAGAATGCCATATTCCGTTGCCCGTTTCTGCAGATGCTCAAGCAGCATGCCGTCGCCAATGAGGAAAAATCGGACGTCCGGCACGCGTTTTACGATCTCGGGGGCTGCGTCCATCAACTGGTCATGCCCTTTTAGCGGGAAGAGCCGGGCGATCTTACCAACTACGGGAGCGCCGAGCGGGATGCCGAATTCCTCACGAACCCGTGCGGAATCGAATTTGGCGTTGAGAAACCAGTCGAGTTCCATCCCGCTGTAGATCGTGCGAAATTTCTCGGGCTTTGCTATTCCGGCGGCGATCGCCTTTTCCACGATGACCTCGGACACGCTTATGAAATAATCCGTGATCGGCGCACACATCTTTTTCGTCACCCACCACGCCCGGTTGATAAACCACGGCTGGTATTCGTGAAATACGAGACTGTGGAGCGTATGAACGATCAGCGGCGTGCCCGCGAGTTTTGCGGCGATACGGCCGAGCACACCGGCTTTCGAAGAATGAGTGTGGACGATATGATACCGGCCCTTTTGGATCAGACGATATAGTTTCCAAAATGCTGCGAGATCGGAAAACGGATTTATGCTGCGGCCCATCTCGGGCAAAACGATCAGGTGCGCCGTCTCACGGGCCTGTGACAGCAACTCACCCTCACGGCCCTTGTCGATACCGCTGACCAGCGTCACGTCATACTCAGGCATGGCGTCCAGTCCGACAACCGAAAGCAGCGTATTCTCCTGCGCCCCACCAACGATCATCCTTGTGATGATGTGAAGCACGCGAATGGGCCCGAACGGCGCGTCCGCGCTTAGATCATCTGCTTTTTGCATTTCGATCACGGATCTACAAGCAGTTATACATTAGCAACCACCAGATAATCGCGGTCGAGGTGGATGATCTCGTAATCTTTCACGCCTGCACGCGAGAGGATGTCGAGGACCTGGGTTTCTTTGTAGAGGAACAGCGGTGTTCCCTTCATCCAGAAACGGAATCGGCGGATCGGTACACGCCACTCTACTGCCTTGGGAAAGCTCATTATCAGTTTGCCTTTTGTCAGTTCCCGCATTGAGGTAATGATCGGCACAGGATGCTCGATATAATCGAAAAATCCATTTCCTGTACACGCATCGAAAGGCCCTTCGGACGGGTCGATATCGTCAGGGAAAGCTCCGACGACGAATTCGCACCTGTCACCGACACCGGCCTGATTGGCTAGCCTGTCGGCGATCTCGATCATGCCGCGGGCAAAATCGATGCCAACGACCTTGTCGGCGCCCTCCAGTGCGAAGGCAATGCAAAACCGGCCGGAACCGCAGCCGACATCGAGAATTTTCTTACCCTTCAGGGGTTGCAGTTTCTTTACGTTTAGTTCGAGGCGTTTTTGCACCACGCCGCGCCACCAATTATCTATAAAACTCGCCAGTGGCCCTTTTTTCTGTTCGTAGATCGCGTCGAAACGCTCGGCGTCGTCATGAAAATGATCACGGACCTTGTCTTCGACTGAACTCATTGAATTTTCACTCATTGTTTAAAAACTAACTACTCTCGCTTATGTTCAGCACCTCTTTCATCGGCGCCATTTCGAAGTCACGAAGCAGCTTTTTTAACCGCCGCTCGGTGGCTCCGAGATTAAAATAATGTGTCAGCGCGATCCGCCGCGGGACGTCGATCCGCGGGTGATCGGGGTCGAGTTCCCACGGATGAAGGTAAAACGTGACGGGCTGGCCCGAGCGGTTTACCTGTTTAATGGCCTGTTTTGTCACCTGATACGGGTAAATGCGAAAATATGCCCCACCCGAGATCGGCATCGTAAATCCCGGAAGCTTTAGCGTCGAGATCGGAAACTCAATAAATTCATATTTCTCGCGCTTTATTTTGTACGGAAATCGCGGTGCATCGGCGATGCCGTAACGGTAATTTAGCACCGGAAAGATACTCGAATCGTACTTGATGCCCAGTTCGCCAAGGATATCGAGCGCCCAGAGCGAATCCTTTGTGATGGAGAAAAACGGAGCCCGGTGGCCGAGCACCTTTTTGCCGGTCAGGTCCTCGAGATAATGGATAGCACGCGTTAGCTCTTCCTGAAAAAGCTCGGGGGCCTGTCTGTAGATCAGCGTATGCGAAAACCCGTGCGTGCCTATCTCATGCCCCTCGGCCTCGATGCGCTTTACGATCTCGGGGTGCTTTTCGGCTACGTAGCCGAGCATGAAAAATGTCGCCTTTTTTCCGGTCTCATCGAGAATGCGGAGCAATTTGTCGCCGACCTTTTCAATGCGGTCCTCAAATTTGTCCCATTCGGAATGCGGGATCTCGAGGCCCTGATACCAGTCCTCAAAATCTATCGTCAACGCGTTTTTGATCCTTTCTCCCATCTACATAAAAACAAATAACGGTAACCGGCCTGAAACGCCGCGCCTCGCATTCGCACGCGAGCGGCGGCGGATCGCACGATCGTGCGGGATGATCGCCGGCCGGTTACCGAACCGTTTGAACGATTTTATCACTATTTTTCAACTCGACGCATTTCTACATCTTCTATACTGTCTGTCCGTGAGATTCTCTTAGTTCCATACCTTTTAATACCGACGGCGGTCCAGAAGGATGTGGTGCTGAATACTATGTCGCTGAGCCCGCACCGCTCCATCATCGCTTGGATCTCGGCCTTTGAGAAACGTCGTTCGAGGCGCGTGCCAAATCGGTCGAGGGCATCGTTTCGCATTACGTAGAAGCTGTTGTTGCGATACTGCGATAGCGGAAAATTAGCGGCATTCAGCCCCAGCTTTTCCGCCGCCCATGCGGTGCGGGCAAGCGGAAGATAAACAAGCAGGGCAAACACCTGGCTGATCGAGTACCGCAAAGAGGATGGCATCCGGCATACCGCCCGGCGAATTATATCGGACGTTCGCCAGAGAGCGCGGAACCAGCGAGGCCGGTTGTCGAAGCTGTAATACAGATAGACAAGAAACGGGGCGCCCGGTTTTAATTTGGCAACACACGCACGAAGCCCCGCCTCAGTGTCGGGGATATGATGCAGCACGCCGAGCGAATAACCAAAATCGCAGCTCTCGTCAGCGACGGGGATATTATCGGCACCCGCGACCTCGAATTCGCAATTATCGGCGGCGGCAAGATTTCGCTTTGCTACCGCTAGTGCCTCGGCACTGGGATCAAAAAGATATAATTTGCCGACACGCGGTGCGACGAGTTTTGCCCAGCGGCCGCTGCCGCATCCGAGATCGAAGCCGACGGCATCCGGCGAAAGTCTCTCCCACGGGAAGATGCTGAAATAGTTATCGAACATCCGACCGAGCTCTTCCTCGGTCAAGGCTGACTGGTCAAAGCGTGACCATTCGTCGCCAAACCCCGCGACGACCTCTCTGTCGATATTCTCGGTCATTGCGGATCGATAAAACGTTGATACCAGAGCTCGAGCATCATCAGTGTCCAGAGCTGGAAAGAGTGGTCGCGTTTCGCGTCGATGTGCTCATCAACAAGGCGCATCAGGACGGCGGGTTTTACAATGCCCCGGTTGATGGACCGCTCAGACAGCAGGACACCGCGGACAAAATCTTTCATTTCGCCGCGAAACCAACTGCCGATCGGCACGCCAAACCCCATCTTGCGGCGATAGATGACATCTCGGGGAACGAGTTTGGCGGCGACTTTCTTAAGCAGCGATTTTGTCTCGAAGCCGCGCATCTTCATTCCCTCGGGCAGCGATGCGGCAAATTCGATGAGATTGTGATCCAAAAATGGAGAACGTGCCTCGAGAGAATTTGCCATCGATGCGATATCGACCTTGACCAGCAGATCGTTCGGCAGATAGGTCATCTGATCGGTCAGCAAAGTCGCGTCGAGAGTGCCTGTGCCGTTAGCAGCCGCGAACCATTTGTCCAGCACTGAGACCGGATCATTACCCGCGACCGACCGGGCAAATTCATCGGTATACAGGTCGATCTTGGTATCGCGGTTAAAGGTGGACATCCAGCGGAAGTAGCGTTCGTTCCGCGGAAGATTGGCCGCCTGCAGGAATCGTTTAGCATCGCGGAAACGGCTGCGTTTTATCTCTGAGGTGGGGACCAGGCCGACCGGCATCTCGATAAGAGCCTTTCTAAGAGACTTGGGCACACGGCTGTAGGTTTCGGCGATCCGCATCGCTGTGTAACGCTCGTAGCCGGCAAAACTCTCATCGCCGCCGTCACCGTTGAGGGCGACGGTCACGTGTTGTCGCGTTTCCTTTGACACGTAATAGGTTGGTATCGCCGAAGAATCGGCATACGGCTCGCCGTAATGCTCGACCAGCGTCGGAATGACGTCGAGGGCATTTGGGCGAACTATAAACTCGTTATATTCGGCACCGACATGCTCGGCGACGCGGCGGGCATATTTGAGCTCGCTAAAATCCTGCTCTTCAAAACCGATAGAGAATGTTTTTACCGGCCTGTCACTCTCCTGCGCCATCAGGGCCACCACTGTCGACGAGTCAACGCCGCCCGAGAGAAACGCTCCGAGGGGCACCTCAGAGATCATCCTGAGCCGCGTCGATTCGCGGAGGATGCGGGTAGTTTCCTCGATCGCCTCGGGCTCGGAGATCTTGATCTTCTTAGAGAAATCGGGCTGCCAATAACGTTTTGTCTCGATCTCGCCGTCCTTCCAGCGGAGCCAGTGACCGGGCTCTAGTTTACGGATGCTCTTAAACGCCGTTTTTGGAGCCGGAACACAAAGAAAAGAGAGATAGTCGTCGATCGCGTCCGTGTCGACCTCGCGCGAAACCGACGGATGGCGTAAAACAGCCTGAAATTCCGAGCCAAAAACAAGATCACCATTGGCCTGATGAGAATAAAGCAGCGGCTTTTTGCCGACACGGTCACGCGCGAGAAAAAGCGACTTGTCTTTCTCGTCCCATATCGCAAGGGCGAACATTCCCCGCAGACGGTCAAGACACTTCGGTCCAAATTCGTCAAAAAGCTGTATGACGACCTCGGTGTCGGATTTGGTATATAGCTTACGACCGCGATTCTCGAGATCTTCGCGCAGCTCCTGATAATTGTAGATCTCACCGTTAAAGACAAGCCACTTTGAGCGGTTTGAGTTGTGAATGGGCTGCTTTCCGCTCGCGAGATCGATGATAGCCAGCCGACGCATCGCAAGTCCCACATTCTGATCGACGTAAAATCCGTCATCGTCAGGCCCGCGGTGGATCAGGGCCCGGTTCATCGATTCCAGCAGAGCGCGGTCAGCCGCTGAACCGTTGGCGTTTACAAATCCTGTAATTCCACACATTTCTATTATTGACGAGCCGCGATCCGTTCACGAAGGTGGTCATCTACGCGACGCTGTTCGGCGTTGCGTCTGAGCCGCTTATTTTC
>JBGSXN010000261.1:0-2406 GCA_041751355.1 Pyrinomonadaceae bacterium | reverse complement strand
TTTTCTTGATGCTTCCTGTTGCAGCGTTGAGGTGGTAAACGGCGGGGCCGGAGTGCGTTTGCCGGGTTTTACCCGTATATCGGTTACCTTATAATCAGCACCGACACATCCATTCAAAAACCTTTCCGCATCTTCGGCGCTGTTCTGTTTTCTACCTTCGGCCTTGAAAGTTACCTGCTTTCCGGTAATGTCATCGGCAAAAAACAGTCCTTCTATCTTAAAATGACTTTCCTGCTCGAAGGCGTTGATCTCGCGTTCGCGATCGGCGATTAGGCGTACAGCGACGCTCTGCACACGGCCGGCACTCAGGTTTTTATTGCTTGTACTGATCTTGCGCCATAGCACAGGGCTTAATTCAAACCCGACTATGCGATCCAGCACCCGACGAGCCTGCTGCGCCATTACCAGGTTCATATTCACCGTGCGTGGATTGCTTACAGCAGTTTCGATCGCAGGTTTAGTGATCTCGTGAAAAACGATCCGTTTGGTCGTTACAGGGTTAAGGCCCAGAACTTCACATAAATGCCAGCTTATGGCTTCACCCTCACGGTCTTCGTCAGTTGCGAGCCATACTTCGTCCGATTTCTTTGCCAGCGACTTCAGTTCACTCACGACCTTTTTCTTTTCGTCAGGAACGATATAACGGGGTTCGAAATTATTCTCGATATCGATCCCCATATCCGATTTTTCAAGGTCACGGATATGCCCATAGCAGCTATTGACCTGAAAATCCTTCCCAAGGATCTTTTCGATGGTCTTCGCTTTTGCAGGACTTTCAACTATTAACAGATTCTTTGACATATTTCAGCGGTATTTAGCAAGGTTTTGATGAAGTGCTCGATATGTAATGGTATGTGCCTGAAGCCGTTGCCTTACTAGATACTCAAAGCCAGACGCTCTTTTTGTTGCCTTTGCGAGAGATTCTGCTATTGCTAAGCTTTTATCCATTGTGAAAAAAATACGTCAGCCATTTTCTCGTGCTGACGCTTTAGACTACTATCACCCGCCGCGGCGGTCTGTCAATTCGATGCTATACCTTAGCCAAGTTCGACGGAATGTCAAAACCGCCAGTTCTAAATGCGCCTTGCATAATGTTTACCAGGCAGCACACGGATCAGATCGCGAATGTCGAGCCCAACGAGAGCAGTATTTAGATCGCCAAATGACAGTCCGCTTGTTTCGAGCAAAACATCTATATGTGTCGAGTCGTCGGGCGACAAGATCTCCCAAACCTTTTGCTCAGTCTCGGACATCCCCGTTGGGACCAGCTGCGGCTGACGCTTGTCCTGGCTGTCAGCCTCACTCTCGATCTTAGGCGGCAAAATGGCCGACGATATCTCGCTAGGCAGTTCTGCAACAACATCCTGCCACTGCTGAACCAGCTTCGCCCCGCTCTTAATAAGGTAATTCGTTCCGAACGAGTTGCCGGAGGTAATATTCCCCGGCACGGCCATTACCTCGCGATTCTGCTCGGCGGCCAGACGGGCTGTAATCAGCGATCCGCTTCTTTCGGACGCTTCTACTATCAATACTCCCAGGCTCAGCCCGCTTATGATTCTATTACGATAAGGAAAGTTGTCTTTTAACGGCGGTGTCCCAAGCGGGAACTGGGTTACGAGGCAGCCGCCAGAAGCGAGGATCTCACGCACGAGGCCCGTATTCTCACGTGGATACACGCTGTCGATGCCAGTGCCCAACACCGCGATGGTCCGCCCGCTCGCCTGAATCGCACCCTTATGGGCTGCCGCATCGATACCGCGGGCCAAGCCCGAGATGATCGAAATGCCGCGCGACGCGAGATCTCGCGAAAGCATCTCAGACGCATTCTCTCCATATGTCGAACACATCCGCGACCCGACTATGCCGACGCCCGGCTGTTCCAAACAAGCCTGCCACGAGCCTTTTACATAAAGAACGATCGGCGGATCATCTATCTCTCGAAGCAGAGACGGGTAGCTGCCATCATCGAGTATCAGTATGTCCCCGCCCATCTGCTTGACCCGTTCAAGCTCGCCCGCTGCCCGATCATGAAATTCCTGCTTTATGATGCTATCGATCGTTTCACCTTTCAGCCGCAGCGACTCAAGCTCCGGCCGGCGCGCATGAAAAACGGCATCCGGCGACCCGAAACGCTCTAAAAGTTTGGTTGCGGCCCGCGGCCCCACACCCGGCGTCATATTCAAAGCGATCCAATCAATCATCATTCATATTCTTGCTGATTACTGATTTCTTCCTGACAACTGGCAACCGACCACTGACAACTGATTTTGGCGGAGGCGTGTGGGAGTCGAACCCACCCAAGACTGCTCTCGCAGCCTCACAGACGGTTTTGAAGACCGCGCCCATCACCGGACAGGATGCGCCTCCGCACAATTTGTAAGTTTACAGCTTTTGTAGCAGCAGCGT
>JBGSXN010000260.1:0-3871 GCA_041751355.1 Pyrinomonadaceae bacterium | reverse complement strand
AAAAAAGAACCCGAACGGCGATACGCCTCAGCGGCGAACGTTGCCGACGATATCGATCGTTTTCAATCCGGGTTCCCCGTTCTGGCCCGCCCTGACACTTTCAGGTACCGCGCCAGCAAGTTTGTCAGACGAAACCTTGCGGCGGTGGCCGCGACATCAATACTACTTATCGCGGTGGTGGGCGGTATGGCGGCTACGCTTTGGCAGGCAAGCATTGCTGCGATGGAACGCGATCGGGCGCAGTTACAGGCCCAAAAGGCCGAAAAGATCAACGCTTATCTGCAGAACGTCCTGAACTTCTCCAACCCCCACTGGCTTTCGTCGAACCCACAACGAAACCGCGAAGCAACAGTCGCGGAGGCCATGGACGAAGCGCTGAAAAATATCGAAGTCGATCTGGCGGGCGAGCCCGAGATCCAGGGTGAGATCTTATTCACCCTTTGCCAGTCATATGTCAGTCAGGGTGATTATGCAAAGGCCGAGCGTCTGGCCCGCAGCGCCATCGAGAAATTCGATCTCGCTTTAGGCCCGGACAATGTCAAGTCAATAAAGGCAGGGGTTGTTCTTGGCGACGCGCTATACCTGACCGGCAAATTTGATGAGGCCGAGACATATTACACAAAGTCTATCGAGTACATCCGGCCGCGTTTGGCCGAGGATCCCAGTCTGGCCAAATGGATCACAATTGCCCTTAACGATATGGGCAATGTTGACATCATCAAGGGAAAATTCCGCGAAGCCGAGACAAAGATCCTTGAAGCGATCTCTCACGCTGAAAAGATTACGGGCACTGACCGCTTCGCCCTGCCGATAACGCTCGGAAACCAGGCTTCGGTCCTGCTGCATCTGGGAGACTTTAGAGGGTCGATCGAGTATTCGAACCGGTCTCTCAATGAAATGAAGCTTTTGGGGACAGACCGGACGTTTGAGGCCGGCGTTGCGTGGTTAACTGTCGGACGGGCGTACACGCTGATGGACGACTATCAACAGGCTTCGCCCCACTACGAACTCGCAAACGAACTACTAGTTTCGACCGTGGGCGAAAAAAATCCCTTTACTCAGTCAAACCGTTACCACACGGCCAATAACAAATTCAAGGCAGGCCAAACGGCTGAGGCCCTTGAACTAGTTCAAAAGACGATCGCGACACAGAAGGAGATATTTCCGAACGGGCACTTTACCCTCAGTTTTTCACGACGGCTGCTCGGCGAGATATATACAAATATGGGTCGGTTAAAGGCTGGCGAACAAGAGCTTCGCGATGCTCTCAGTTTTATGGCCAAATCTGTAAAAGAGCCCAATCATGAGATCTCACTTATCAAGACAGTCCTGGGTGAGAACCTCATCGCCCAAAAACGCATGTCCGAGGCCCGTGAAACCCTTAACTCGGCCCTCGACGGCTATCTCAAAACTCGCGGGGACGACGACCAGTTTACCGATCGCTGCCGGGCTCTGCTCAATTCGATCCCTGAATAATCCACCTCTCATCGGTCTTGCCGGAAAGCGGGTACTCTTTCTGGCGCTTTTGTTCCCCCGTCCTGTGACATCCGAACAATTCCGACGGTAATGTTGTCGCTCCCGCCGCGCTCCTTAGCGAGATCGATCAGATGCTCCGCTGCCGAATGAAGGTCCGGCGCCTTGATCCAGATTTTGCGGATCTCTTCGTCATCCGCCATGTCGCAAAGCCCATCCGAACATAGCATGAATTGATCGCCAGGTAAGATAGGAAAAGGTTCCGAGACTTCCACCTCAACCGTGAGTTGCGTGCCGACTGCACGAAGAATAACGTTCTTATCCGCGTGATTCCGGGCCTCGTCAAACGAGATAACACCCATCTTTACCATTTCCATGACCTGCGAGTGGTCGACCGTCATCCGTTCCATATCGCCGCCACGCAGCCTGTACAAACGACTGTCGCCGACATGGGCTGCATAGCCTAAACCGTCCTTGATGGCCAGAGCAACAACCGTCGTTCCCATGCCGAAGTACTTTAGGTCGGATGTAGACGATTCGAATATTTCTGCATTCGCCTGCTCTATCGCATTCCGAAGCGCGACTGGGGCCGAGTCGGACTGATCGGAATAGTAATAGTGGCTTATCAACTCGACCGCCATTCCGCTGGCGACTTCACCCGAACTGTGGCCGCCCATACCGTCGGCGACGATCGTCAGCGAACCGCGGTCCAGGCTGTCGGGGGAAAATTGGCTGATATGCAGACCGTTGTCCTCATTGGTTTCCCTTACACACCCGGGATCCGTTTTGACGCTGGCAACGACGGTCGTGATCGGTGGTCGAAATTCTTTGGTTGGCTGCATATATTAATTCAATCGCCCCTTGGAGCCTTAAGATCAGTTATCGTTCGTCCTCGTCAGCTTGTTTGAAGATCTCGCGAATAAATGTATTCCCCTAAAGCTGATTACGTCCTGTAAAGTCGAAAAAAATTGAATGACCTAAAAAATTGCCTTCTGTTTGGTTAAGCGGAAAATTTACAAATCGTCGGACATCGGTTGGAAATTTTCTGTCACGAAAGCAAAGACATGGTTAGCCATTAGCAGTTTTCGGCGATAAGAGAGCTGAAATTATTATGATCGGAAATGTTTACGTCTGTATGGAGTTCTACATACGTAAAATGACTTTTAGCGTACAAATGTTGTGAGGTGAATTTATGCGTAAAGTTGTAGTGGAAGAAGAAGTGGTTGTCAGGGATGTTGACAGCGGCAACGGGCCCGCAAATAGCGCCATTTGGGCGATTGCATTAATAATAATTGTGGCCCTGATAGCCGGGGCTGTTTATTATAGTGGAATTTTAAAGACCGCACCGGCCAGACAAAAAGTCGATGTGGAAGTTTCGGTTCCCGGCTAATTATTTTTCAAGATCTATTTAAACAAGATCTATTTAAAACTGCAGGGCCGGCAAAATCGCCGGCCCATTTCTGTTATTTCCCCGCCTGCACGCCGCAGGCGGAAGTAACATTATCTGATTTGGGTTTCATACCCCGTGCGGATCCTAACTTGTTGGTTTCGGTTCAGACGAATGTGCTTACCGCGTTCGATCACAACCGCTCCGACACCGAATGCAGCTCCCATCCCGGCGCCGACAGCCGCACCGACCGGGCCCCCCACGAGAGCACCGACGACAAGTCCGGCCCCGGTTGCCCCTCCGACTTTCACCGCATCAGACTTAAGCGAATTTTGTCCGATAGCCGTACCTTCGACATCGACGCTCTTGACGTTATCGCCTTTGAGAGCCATCACTTCGACCAGTGTTCCGCTAAAATTGCTCCAACGGTTGTCGTTGAGGATCACACGATCGAATGAAAGCAGCAACTCGCTGCGCCGTTTGATCTTTCCTGGTTTGAGGATCTTTGAGACCCGACCTTCTACCGTCGCTCCGGCGATCTCCGACGGCGACACGATCTTAGCTGTAAATCTCTGGCCCTCACGGCTGAGTTCGGTGCTCAGGTCGTCCTGTAACTCCAGGATGAGTTCCGTCTCGCGGGGAATAATGATCACAGGACCGTTCTGAAACTGCTCGTTCTCTGGGGCCGTCGAAACCTGAGGAGTTTGGTAAGAAATGTCCGTTACGACAGGTTCGGGCCGCTGTTCCGTTTTCTCGGACGAATGGGTATTTGCTATGCTGCTAGCCGCTGTTGTTGTTTCGCTGACCTGAGCGACAGGATCGGGCTGCTGCGTGGCGGCCGCTACTGCACCACGCTTTTTCAGCCCTGCAGGCAGAGCGGACTCAAAAGAGCGTCGCTCGTACCCTGTAATGTAGCCTGTCTCAAAACCTTGTTGATAACCATCGCGATAAACTTCCCGATCTCCGTATTCGGGATTGTATGCACGCTCGGCCTTGATATATTCCGTATGG
>JBGSXN010000259.1:0-12515 GCA_041751355.1 Pyrinomonadaceae bacterium | reverse complement strand
TACCAACCGGGATTGTACCCGAGTCCGGAAGCAACAAAAAAGATAAAGCTTTAAACGCTGTCGCGTCAAAGCACGGTGGAATGTTAAATGCCAGAACAATAAAGCCGATCGACATTTCGAATTTGATTCGCAAGGAGGTATGTGAATGAACAAGATGTTGTTTCTATCAATTTTTCTGCTTTATTGTTTGAGTTGTAGCAGTCATCCTTCAGAGGCAACACTGCAAAAAACATTCCATGATAACCGGGAAGATTTTGAGCGGCTTTTGCGAATGACTAATGAAGATGTTGGTATAAGAAGATTTACAAAAGACATTGTGTTCTACGATGACGACAAGGAAATCTCCGAAGAAAGAGCTAATGAATATCGCCAAATACTTGACAAGCTTCGAATCGAGCATGGATTTTCCATATATGACTCGAAATCAGTAGCATTTATTGCTTCGTCGGGGAATAAGTACATTTTTGACAGATCATATAAAGCATTCCTCTATTCCACCGGACAACAAACACCTATTGTCGATTCTATCGATAAATTCGTCACCTATGGGAAACGCGATCCGGTATATATGAAACTTTCAGATAATTGGTATTTGATGTATGAGGCTTGGTAAATGCGACAATTGGGACGGCTAATTGGACGCAGGAATATTCTTATGACCGTTACGGCAACAAGACCGGAGTAACCAAGACCGGAGTGGACCTTTATAACAATTCGGTCCCGGCCGACGGATTGCCGTCGGTCAGCGTTGACCCGGCGACGAATCGCATGACGACCGCGTCGGGCTGGCTGTACGATCTTGCCGGCAATCTTATTCGCGGGCAGAACGCGAGCGGTGTGTGGCAGCGGTTCGAGTATGACGCTGCGGGTCGTTTGGTAAAGATCAGGGACGATTTCACCAACCTGATCGAGACCTACACCTACGGCGCGACGAGGGAAAGACTGATGACGGAAACTACGGCCGGGAGGACTTACTATGTTTGGGGCGGGCAATCCGTGATCGCGGAATACGCGGAAACCGGTTCGGGTACGATACCGACTTTTTCGAAATCTTACGTATATGCGGGTTCAAGACTTTTGATGATCAGCTACAGCAGCGGTTCGGCGGAGTTTCATCATCCTGATCGGATAGGAACACAGTTCGTAACCTACGGTGGCACTCTCAACGGCGGTCGACAATCGACATATCCCTTCGGCACCCTCGAACAGGGACCGCTGAGCAATCAGGTGTTTACATCATATGACCGCAGTACAAACACCGGTCTCGACTACGCCGTGAACCGCACGTACTCATCCGGCCAGTCGCGCTTCACCCAGGTCGACCCCATCGGCATGGCCGCCGCATCGATTGGCAATCCGCAATCCAACAACCTCTACGCCTACGTCCAAAACATGCCGACGGATTTCGTCGATCCTAGTGGGCTTAATCTATCGAATCCCTTTATCGGCAACTTCTCAGTGACGGTGTCCATCTCGTGGTTCGAAAGGATGTGGGACAACTACTGGGGCGCCGATAACGGCTTTACCGGTGGCGACACCGGCAGACGCGGCCCTCCGGATCTCGACCCCGGCGGCGGCGGAGGAGGGGGTGGCGGTCGTGGTGACTGTAATCTGGCGCAGATTTTCGGTGATCCCGGTTCATATTTTTTTGATGACACCAAAGGCGAGCTGGATAAGGTATTGGGTCGGCGGGCCGGCACAAGCACAAATCACAGTCATTTATATGGTAGTTCAACTGACGCCACTGTTAGCACCGACGTTTATTTCCCTCGTGGTGGCCAATTAGTCCAGCCTAATAATCGTGTTCCGGGAAGCAAATTTCTCGGAGCGTCGTACGATGTGTCTGACGGTAAAAGATATTACAATGCCAATTATGTGTTGATTCAGTTTAAGCACTTAAATGTTACCCTCGCGATCTTTCATATCGATGATTTTCAACAAACCCTTCAAGCAGATGGACGGACGAAAATAGGGAATATCGGATTTTCAGGTTCAGAAAATTACGGATCCGGAGGGTCCATCAAAAATAAAGGCGGTCACTCCCATTTCGAAGTTATTAAAGGACTTCGGTGGAATTTGGCGGGCAAAAGAACAAATTTTGACCTGTTTTGCCGATAAAGGAGTATATGAGAAACGGAATAGTAAATTCTTCAGTATTGTTGGGATTTGTTTTGTGCATTAGCGTTATGGGACAGATCGGGAAGATTAATGGCGATGAAAGACCCACGGGTTGTGCAGAAAATGAAGCGCGCCTCGATCAAGTTGGCATATCAGTCACTGAGGACGTAAATTCACAATCCGTTTTAATTATCCTTGCTCGTCTTGGCGATGGTGAAAGCTCTTTAAGTCTAAATAAAGGTCGTCTTTACAATGCTAGGGAGTACATATTGAGCCGGTTCAAAGGGATACGCCGAGATCGAATTATTGTGGCGGAGGGCGAGACGGTAGCCGGCTTCGGAAGAGTCACATTTTACTTTAATGGAAAGCTAATTGATCAGTTATTAGTAAAGAAGAATGACAGGCTTTGTGTTGACTGTTGTGAGCATAGACTATTTCCTCCCTATAAAAGTGGTAAAAAATCGAAGCCTAAATCATGATTAATAGCCGACGTGGTTTGGCGAGTATTTCGTATGCCGAGTCATGTAATATTTTGGATGACAGATCTTATGCGTTTGGGACGGGAGAGGTGCCGTGACTTGCCTGCATATGACAATGGGCGCAGGCCTGAACACATTCTACGCCTCGGTCGGCGGGACGGTCCTCGCCGAATATGTCGAATATGCACAATACGTCCAGACCTGGCAGAAGAGCTATTTTTATCTGGGCTCTCGCCTGCTCGCGACAAACTCGGCAAACGGCACATCGGCGGGCTATAGCCAATACCACCACGCCGACCGCCTCGGCACAAAACTGATCACGGACGAAGCCGGCGGCCTTGCCGAACAATCGCATCTCCCCTTTGGCACGGCGCTAAATGCCGAATCGAGCGTTACGAACAACAAACGCCGCTTCACATCATACGAACGAAGCACCCCGACCGGCCTCGACTACGCCATCAACCGCACGTACTCATCGGGGCAATCACGGTTTACACAGGTCGACCCCATCGGCATGGCCGCCGCGAGCGTAGGCAATCCGCAGTCGAACAACATGTACGCCTACGTCCAAAACATGCCGACGGATTTTGTCGATCCAACCGGGTTGAACCTACAAGGTCCGGGTAGTGGTCAGAGCGGCATACTCTGGACATGGATGCATATTCGCGACGGTGTCCTAGTTGGCTTTCGACAATGGTTTGAGCCATATCCAGGGGGTGAAAACTCTACCGGGGGTGCCGGAGCGAGCGGGGAATCAAATTCGAAAAAGACAGACTGTGAGAAGTTCGTCGATATGCTATTGGGAGCTGTAGATAAGTACGGAAATAATTTGACTGCAGCTGTGAATGTCGGATCGAATTTCCTGCAGGACGCAAAGAGGCTTTGGGACGCCGGTGGAAAGTGGAATGTATCGGGATTTCAGGAACGGCTGATAAGGAACAATCAGCGAAGCGATGTGTTTCGCCATGTCTTAGCCGCCGCGGGAAGCGTTCTGGTGGAGGGAGGATTTTTAGTGCTAGGCGATGATTTGCTTAGACACCCATACCAGAATTGGAAAGAAGGGGGGCGTAGAGCCGGGGAACATGAAACCGCGATCTTAAATAATTCTGTCGGGGCGGCGATTGGGATGAATATACGGTCGCATTTGGCGGGTAATCTTACGAGAGGCCGGCTATCGGAGGCGATGTTCAATCAACTATGCGAAGCTTGGAAGGTAGCTCATTAAGACGTATAACAGTATTCATTCTCTTGTTAATAGGCACGAGTACTAGCTGCTCACGCACGGACCTTTTGGCAAGGGCTGAATTGTCGGGTACTTCCGATACCTTTTCGGTAAAGGTGTTCGAGTCTGCTGGCAACGCGGTCCCTTTCGTTTTCGCATGTGGTATTTGGGCTGAAGTAAGCAAAAGAGGGAACGAAGATACACCCTTCGCCTCTATGCCCGTCCTCCTTTTTGATGATAGCGACTGTTCTTTTATTCGTCGATATCCCAGATCCAGGTGGCTTAGTGATAATTTACTTCAATTTGTTTCGACCTCTGAGGCGCAAGAGAAAGTACCGGTAAGAGTAATCAATAAATCTGATCGCCAAATAAAGCTCCTAAGAATATATTCAAATGATATTTATTTGGTAATAGGAATCGAGCCATTTGAGACGTTCTCCATAGAAGCCTCGAGCAGCGGGTTCATTTCTGTCTACGGAATTTTAGAACCAGATATAAAAGTGATGAAAGAGTTTAACCTTTCATCCTTTTCAGGCGACGGCGGACCCGGTATCTGTATCTCCGTAGATGCAACGGAAATAAGAATTGCTAGACCGCCAATACCCGAGCTAGGACATGAGAACAGCTCGGCTTCGCAGCCCCGGCGACGTTCAGATATCAAAGGTGATACGCCTTCGCTAGAACACGGCTGTTGATGATCAGTTACAGCAGCGGCGTTAACGAGTTTCATCATCCTGATCGGCTTGGAACAAAGCTTGTCACGAATGGCGGCTCGGGAAGCTGGTACCAGCAATCGACGCTGCCCTTTGGCACAGCTTTCAACGCTGAAAGTGGAGGCTACAGCAATCAGGTCTTTACTTCCTATGATCGCAGTGCGGGCACCGGTCTCGACTACGCCGTAAACCGTACTTACTCTTCAGGGCAATCGCGCTTTACGCAGGTAGACCCCATCGGCATGGCCGCAGCATCCATTGGCAATCCACAGTCAAACAACCTCTACGCCTACGTCCAAAACATGCCCACGGATTTTGTAGATCCGAGCGGGCTTAACGCGATGGGTGTTTCTTACTATGTCGATGGAATCCTCACAACAGCATCGCACGCCTGGGCACACATTTATGGTGGCGGGGGATATATTTTATCCAGCGATGTAGGTGGGTTGACGGTAATTGGGAGTTGGGAGGAGCGATTTAATTCGCGGACTGAGCGATGGGAAATTAGAAACTTTGCTCAAAGATTTCATTTGTTTGGAACAGGGGCTGGGAGCAGCGCGGGCGAGACAATTGGTGGGGGTGGGGATATTTGTCTTACTGGAATACCAGTTTTTCTCGGGCAGATTCGTCCGTCCGTTCGCTTTCCTTTTGGAACGGGTAGGGGATCTTGGCGCCGTTCGCTAGGAACCTCTCCGTCAAGGGGACGATTTGGGCAGACCAATCAGCCTTGGTATGGCCAGCATTTGAATTCGAGATGGGGACGCCAAGAGCGACTGGATGCGATGGCATTCGCCGGCGGCAATCCCGGACGCTTTAAGCAATTAGCAGGACGCAGGAGCGGGTATGACTGGCACCATGTCGTCGAGCAGAATCAGACACAATTTGGTAGTCTAAGGTTAAATTCAATCGGAAATATGATTCAGATTCCGAGAAGCTTACACAATAAGATCAGTGGTCATTATCAATCCAACGTACCGGGTACGGGCCAGACGGTAAGGCAGTGGCTTAGGTCTCAGTCTTTCGAAGCTCAACACGCTTATGGAATTAGAGTGCTACAACAATTCGGGGCCATCCCTTGTGGACAATAACAGGATGAAGAAATCGCAGTTGACAACAAATTACTTAAGTTCATTTTCACTCGAGTCGCTCCTTGAATTGTACGAGCGCTCGGCAGTTAAGCACGGTGCCTATCACGCAGAGGGAGATTATCGAAAAACAAATCGAGAACACGATAACCTCGTTAATCTGTATAGCGAATTTAAGCATCGGGGTTTGGAAGCACAAAGATCTCTATTAGACTTTATTAACAGCGATGTCCTAAGCGTTAGGGTCTGGGCCGCGTTTCATGCCCTGGATTTTGCGCCCGATATAGCTGAACCTGCTTTACAGTACATCGTACAAAACGCCCACGGGGTTCCAACTCTCCATGCAGAAATTATTTTAAAGGAATGGAAATCGGGAAACTTGAATTTTGATGTGTAATCTAGCGGTTCGTAAAGACACCTTCAGTGTCAGGGTTTGACGACAATTCGGTGCGGTCCCATCTGGTCAATGAAAGGAGATTATGGTGCAATTCCCTGTGTGCCAATGGGAGCAAAACTTGTCCCAACTCGAGAGCAAAGATCAATTCCTAGACAAGGAGTCACAACTACCGCAAATCCTGGTTACAAGGGTTTGGCGGCTGCGATCATAGCGCAAGTCTGTGAATAAACCTATGTACATCAGAATTTTATTGACTGTAGGAATTTTGTGCTTCGTTGGCTGTTATTCCAGCCGGAGTGGGGACCAAATATCGACCCTTAAGAAGAAAAATGACTCCTTCATTGTCCGGGCCACGGTTTTTCGGCAAAAGTTATACTTTGGAGGGGCTCTGGCCGGAGCTTATTATGTGTTCGAAACTAAAACAAATGACGAACAAGACTGGCGTGAAATATTCGTCTTTCTTCATGACGCCCCAATACCTATCGACGAAGAAGGTATTCAGTTTGTGAACGACCGAGTTGCGTATGTTTATATGAGTTGGATGTATGCCGTAACAACTGATGGAGGAAAGACTTGGAGTGTCTGGAACGGTCTGAAGTATCCATTTGAGAGAGGTCGGATAGGTTATAATGCGATTCAAAATGTTGAACTGCTCGAGAACGGCGCAGGGACAATGATATTGAACTTAATCGCGAATGATGAACCGGTCGTGTTGCGTACTAAGAATTTTGGAATTAGCTGGACTGATGAGGGGACTGGTCGAAAATAGGTTTGGCGGAGTTTCATCATCCCGACCGGATAGGGACGCAGCTCGTGACTTTTGGCGGCTCGATAGGCACGGTCCGCCAATCGACCTATCCGTTCGGCACCCTTGAACAGGGGCCGCAGAGCAATCAGGTTTTCACCAGCTACGACCGGAGCACGTCAACCGGCCTCGATTATGCCGTGAACCGCACTTACTCATCCGGCCAATCGCGCTTCACGTAGGTCGACCCGATCGGAATGGGCGCGACTTCGATCGGCAATCCTCAGTCGAATAATCTCTATGCCTACGTTCAGAACATGCCGACGGATTTTGTGGATCCGAGTGGGTTAAGACTCCAATATTACGATGTTCGCCGCGGATTGGCCTGTGTGGTCGTAAATGGCGTGAACCGCTGCATCGAATACATCGATAGGTATTGGTACGATGACGGAACTGATGACAGCGGAGGCCCTGGCAGGGACGAGTTCCTAGGTGGCGGCGGAGGAGGAGGAGGTGGACCGCAGAATCCCACACAGCCTAATCGGAACTGTATTGCAAACGCTGTTGCAGGAGGAAGAGTTGGTGGGACCAGGAACATAATGCCAAATGTATATGGCGGAAACGCGCATGACGGCATACATGTCGAGGCAGGTCCAGGAATCCATCCAGTAGTGGCTCTTCCCGCGATGGCAGGAAGAGTACTCCACGCAGGGCGTCAAAGCGGCCACCCGGACGATGCCGGATATGGACTTTCCGTTGTTGACATTCTTCTGAATACTCGCATCGATGGTCAGCGGTACGTCATGACTTTGAAAGACATGGCTTATGACACGGGAATAAGACGCGGAAGGGTCACTTCTGGCAGGATAATTGGGTCTGTTGAAGGTTCCGCTAATCCAGTTGGGGAAACCGGCCTTCACGTCACGCTGATGCCGCTCCCAATCTACAATAAGCATATCAGGGGGAGGGCCTCAAGCGTGTCAAGATCATCAGTTCCGGTTAATCAACTTATGGACGCCGCGCGTGATCCGCGTAGTCCATTCCGTTGCCAATAGGAGAAAAACATGCAACGTAATGCTCAAACTTATATCTTTCTGTTCCTCTTATTGCTGCTTCCGGCGTTGGAAGTAATTGCTCAAACTGACTCTGCATACGCAGCCCGACTTTTCAAACGCTATGACGCTGGAGTCGCACAAAATAGAGTTATAGAAGATGTCCTGACACTCTCGCTGTCCGTCAAAGCTAAAGAGCGTGCGAACGTGGCTGTAAAGGTGTGCTCTAGAGAGCCATTACTTTTTGCCTTGGCAACGGCCGGTGCAGATCCTTTTCATATCGCTAAATTACTAACAGGGGGTTACGGTTACACAACGGAGCGAGTGATATTCTTGCGTTCTGAAGACTGTCTGTCAGAGAAAGAGCCATCACGACCCGCTACAGAGATTTGGACGATCCCTGAAGGAGCTTCGTTACCGTCTCATGTTGAAACTCTCAAAGCCAATAAAGTTAAACTCGTATCTTTGGGAAAAGACCGGCCAATCGAGGGGTAAGCGATTACAGAACCGCGTTGAGAGAACTTATCCAAAATCTACGTGCCAACCCGAATTCCGTCGGGGTAGTCTTTGGATACTTTTTGAAACGGCCTTCGCCTGTACTCCAACGAAGGCTGCGTGAAGTCACGAAAATCCTTGGGGACAGCGGCTTGCCGCCAGAACGTTATTTAGTTCGTCTAATGCCGTGGAATGATGAAATCTCAACCTATCCCCCAGACTCAGAGCCTCGGTATCCCAGTGTCTTTTTCGTTGAAGGAATGAGAGGCAGCCCGAAATGAAGTACATTGGGATTTACTATTGGCCCGCCGTGCGATTCCTGCGATTCTAGAACCTGTAGAATTTTGTAAATGCATCGTTCGATTCTTAATGTCGATCACGATGCTGAGGGAGTTTGAAGAAGGTGCTGGACGATTCGAGCACGTTCACCTATGGCGCGATGAGAGAAAGGCTGATGACGGAAACTACTGCCGGGAGGACTTACTACGTTTGGGGCGGGCAGTCGGTCATTGCGGAATATACCGAGACTTCAACTACTCCGACTTTCTTGAAATCTTACATATACGCGTGTTCAAGACTGTTAATGGTTTCCTATAGCAAAGGGCTACCCGCCGCGGGCTATGTCTGAAGCTGCGAAGGTACGGAAATAGCGGCTTGAGAATTCCGTGGCTGGACCCGCATATTCAACTCGCTAAGCACAAGCCCTCGCGTAAGCTAGGGCGATCCTCACACGAAGCCAACGGATCAGCACAGGCCCACGAATTGGCACGGGCGATTCTCTCCAGATGCAAACGTTTGAGCCCTTGCTTACGCGCAGGCTTGTGCATCACAGGTTTAGACCCTAAACCGCTGCACCGGTTAGCGTTCTGAGTTCCGAAACGATAATTGGCAGAACTTCGATTACTTCATCGACTTCTTCGTCGGTATTAAACCTGCCGAGCGAAAAACGGATGGAGCCCATTGTCCATGAGTAAGGAATATTCATTGCGGCCAGGACCGGGGAAGCGGTGTGATCGGCAGCGTTGCAGGCGGAACCGGTTGAAACGCAAATTCCCGCTCGGTCGAGCCGGTCGAGGATCATTTCACCGTTGGTGTTCTCAAATGAGATGCTCGATGTATTCGGCAGGCGTTTAGCGGGATCGGATGTTCCATTAAGGCGAGAATTTGGAATTTTGTCCAAAAGTTCGTTTTCTAAACGGTCGCGGAGCTTTCTGACATTGTCCATAGGCGTCATGTCGGCAACGAATTCCGCGGCCGCACCGATTCCCGCGATCTGATGTACGGCTTCTGTGCCTGAGCGCCGACCGCGTTCCTGTCCTCCGCCGATCAGAGCAGGCTCGATCTCGACGCCTGCGCGAATATAGAGCGCTCCGATCCCCTTCGGGCCGTAGAATTTATGGGCCGAGATCGAGAAAAGGTCGATCTCGGCAGATAACAGATCGATCGGGATCTTGCCGACCGCGTTGACGCCGTCAACGTGAAATAAGGCGTCGGACCTCTCCTTTACCACGCGGCTGATCTCATCGACCGGAAACAGTATGCCGGTCTCGTTATTAGCCATCATTATCGTAACCAGTGCGGTCTCAGCGTTTAGGGCGCTTCGCAATTGGCCGATATCGAGCTCGCCATTTTCGTCGACCTCAAGCAACGTGACTGTGTAACCGTCTGATTCGAGCCGCTTTAGGACCTTGCGGACCGCATCGTGTTCGACGGTCGTCGAGATTATTTGTTTTTTGAAGGGACGGGCTCTGAGGGCCCCGAGAATGGCCCAGTTATCGCTTTCGGTCCCGCACGAGGTAAAAACGATCTCATTGGGATCGCGTGCCCCTAAAAGGGACGCGACGCTGGTTCGAGAGCGGTCTACAGCCCCTTTTGCTTCGTGGCCGAAATCATATGCCGACGAGGGGTTACCGTACGAGCCCTTGAGAAAGGGCAGCATGGCATCAAATACTTGCGGGGCGACGGGCGTGGTCGCATTATTATCTAAATAGATCATTATGTTCCGCGCCGACAATTTACCATTTAGTGTTTAGCATTTACAATTACGATATCTTGAACGCTGAGATCACAATCACTGAACCTACCGGCCGCAGCTGGAAGATCAACCTCGTCCCCGGCAAGTCATACACGATCGGCCGGGCCAAGGAGAACGACATCGTCCTTAACGATCGCCGCGTGTCGCGCAAACACGCGTTTATCTTTACAGCGGGGAACGAGTTCAAGGTGGTCGACGGTTTTATCGAGAATGGCCAGCTTCTTCGCAGTGTGAATCATGTGTTCGTTAACGGTACGCCGCTTCTTGAGGCCGAGCTAAAGCCGGGCGATGTTATCGTCATCGGCGAAAGCAGGTTGGAGTTTCAGAAAGAGCCGAGTCCCGCCGCGACTCGTTACGAGCGTGTCCCGATGCCCGACGTTGCCCAAACGCCCATAAATTTTGACGACGCTCCGCTCGGACACACCCAGGTCCAGATCTCGGTCAATGATCTGCTCGGTGCACGATCAGACGTCTCGATAGAAACAGTCATGGCGAGCCCCGGCGAGGTCAAAGACCTCCGGCGTAAGGCCAAGATCCTCGAGCTTTTGTTCGAGATGAGCAAGACGCTTGGGACGGTATTTGAGTTGAAGGAAATATTTGAAAAGGCGACCGACCTGATCTTTCGCGGCACACCGGCGGACCGTGTGGTTGCCCTATTGGCCGAGGAGGACAATTCAGGCAAGATCATTGACAATACGCTCTATCAGATCGGTTCAAAAACCCGCGATGAAAGCTTTGAAAAACTCACCGCAAAGCTGTCGGTCAGCCGTACGATCACTCAGAAAGTAATGAGAGAAAAGGTCGCCGTCCTATCACAGGATGCCAAGACAGATGAGCAGTTTCAGGGAGCCGAGTCGATCGTTTCCCAAGGCGTTAGATCGACAATATGTGCTCCTCTCGTAACGCAGTCCGGAGTGCATGGAGTGCTTTATGCCGACCGGCTCGACCCGTTTGCGGCATTTTCAGCAGACCATCTCGAGCTGATCAGTGCAGTATCAGCCCTGACTGCGGTCACGGTCGAAACGGTGAAGGCCCACAAGCGTCTCGCACGCGAAGAGGTCGCGCGAGCAAATTACAGCCGCTTTATGCCGGAATATGTCGTAAAGCAGCTGCTAGAAAACCCCGACTCTTTCAAGCTCGGCGGGGTGAATCAAACGATCACCGTGCTTTTTGCGGACATTCGCGGCTTTACAAGTATGTCGGAGCGTGAAAATCCGGAAAATGTGGTGGCGTTTTTGAATCATTACTTTTCCGCAATGACCGAGATCATCTTTGCCCACGGCGGCACTCTGGACAAATATATCGGTGATGAGTTGATGGCCCTCTTTGGCGCCCCTACGGCAACGCCCGATGACGCCCGCAACGCGGTCACCGTGGCAGTAACCATGCAGAAGCGGATCGTGGGATTGAATGCGGAATTAGCCGAGATGGGATATGGGGGCATCAGTGTCGGCGTCGGCCTTCATACCGGTGTAGCGACTGTCGGTTATATCGGGTCTGAACAGCGCTCCGAATATACAGCGATCGGCGACACGGTAAACCTTGCTTCCCGGCTTCAGTCAAACTCAAAGGGAGGCCAGATACTAATAAGTGAGGCAACTGCTGAGGCTGCGGGAAACATCTTTCCGATGACCAAGCGAGAGCCTCTGAAGGTCAAGAACCGTCAGCAGCCGGTAAATCTATTTGAGGTAAAGTGGGACTGAATTCCCTTGGAAGCGATTCGAAATAAACATATAATTATCCAGAAGGGCAAACGTAGGTAAAGCGGGCATGTTAAAGATTTCGTCATTAAAAAAGCTTGTAACCGATTCGATGGCAATCGACCTTGGAACGTCGAGCACGATCATCGCGGTCAAGGGCCGAGGTGTGGTACTCGACGAGCCGTCACTGGTAGCTATCAACGAAATTTCCGAAGAGATCGTGGCATTCGGCCAGGAGGCGGCTGAAATGTCGGGCCGAGAAGGCCGCGATGTAACAGTGCGGGCACCGATGATCGGCGGAGTGGTTGGTGATTTTGAACGAACAAAGAAGATGCTCGCGCATTTCGTTCGTAAAGCGAAAACGGGCGGCTCGAACATATCTTTGCAGGCTGTAATGAGCATGGTCTCGGACGTGACGCATGTCGAACAGCGTGCCCTGCTGAATGCCGCCGATGAGGCCCACATCGGCAAGGT
>JBGSXN010000258.1:0-34874 GCA_041751355.1 Pyrinomonadaceae bacterium | reverse complement strand
AAATTTATGCTTCATAAGAATTACAGATGATTTTTAGGGCGATAGAGTTTTCTACCTACTCTTTCCATACTTCCCGATAATCGCTTCCAGCTTCTTAGCCGTATCCTCGGGCCAGAGATCTGGCGACGTGAAGATCGCGTTTTTTGTAGCTTCGCGGTATTGGTTCGGGGTTTCTTTGGCGGCGACGCGCTTTACGGCGTCTTTTAGAACGAGCTGGGCGTTGCGGACGTTCTTATTCAGATATTCGATGACCATGTCGACCGTGACATCGTCGTGGCCCTCGTACCAGCAGTCGTAATCGGTAACAAGGGCGAGGGTGGCGTAGGCTATCTCGGCTTCGCGGGCGAGTCTGGCTTCCTGCAGATTTGTCATGCCGATAACGTCCATTCCCCATTGGCGATAGACGTTCGATTCGGCCTTGGTCGAGAAAGCCGGCCCTTCCATGCAGATGTAAGTGCCGCCCCGGTGAGTCTTAACGCCTGCACCGAGGCACGACGCCTCGAGGATGTCCCCAAGCTCATTGCAAACCGGATGGGCGAAAGTGATATGGCCGACGATGCCTTCCCCGAAAAACGTCGATTCATGAGCACGGGCGCGAGTACGGTCGAAAAACTGGTTCGGAATGACAAAATCGGTCGGTGCATACTGCTCCTGCAGCGACCCGACGGCCGAGACCGAGAGGATATACTCAACCCCGAGCAGCTTCATCGCGTAGATGTTTGCACGAAAGGGAAGTTCGCTGGGGGTCAATTTATGACCGCGCCCGTGACGGGGCAAAAACGCAACGGTCACTCCATCCAATTCACCGACAATAAACGCGTCCGATGGCGGCCCGAAAGGCGTCTCAACGGGAATCTCCCGCACATTTTCCAACTCCGGCATCTGGTACAAACCGCTGCCGCCGATGATTCCAATATTTATTTTTTCCATTATAAGCAGACTTTAGGACAGGTTAAATTCGTGGACGAATTGATTATATTGTCACGCAAAGATGCAAAGACCGCAATTCCCAGTCACAACCGCGGATTACGCCGTCCGGGAATCCCAAAGATCATAACGGTTCCCAGCACGGCTAAAAACAGTATTATGATCCCGCTAAAAATATAATCCGCGATCTCTTCGCCCGGGCTATCAATTACGAACCAAACGACCAACATGGTCGCGGCCATGATCAATGAAAAGACTCCGACGGAAGTAAACAGCAGCCCCCGGGATAGGAGAAACGCGATCAATATAAACGCTAAATAAACGCCGAAAATGAACACCCCTATGTTCAGGAAAATAAACGCGAAGTAGAAATGCGGTTCGGTTTTGGGGGAGATGAAAATGTGGTCCGTTAGAAAAATCTGATCTTCCGGTGAAAAGGTCTGCGAATAAGCGATCGCTCCGATAACGCCGGCGGCCAGCAAGGCAACAATTTCGAGGGACCTTTTTGTTTTGTCTTTCATCCGTTCGATAAGTTGGCATTAGGAACCGGGGCGGCTGAGAGCTCGCCGTTGACCTCGACAAACCGACCAAGTGGTATCTCGACATCGTGGTAAAAATGGCAGATCCAATTCTGTTCCAGGGCCTGAGGAAGCACGCGTTTTTTGAATTCGAGTGTCTCAACGGGGAAAAGGTCGTAGCTCATTATCCATGGCAGCTGAAGATGGTGTCGCGTCGGAATAAGATCGAAAAAGCCAAACAGTGTTTCACCGCCCCGTGTGAGCTTGACGGTCTGCATCGTCTCGCTGTGCCCTCGTACCTGCTCGACTGTAAGGCCGGGAACAGGCTCGTATGTGCCGGGCATGAGTTCGAGCTGTTTCGATTCAATAATCGGATCCCAATTTTCCGGCAGATAGCTGGCTCGGTCACGTTCGTGCGGGGATTCCGCGTGGAGGAACTCGGATCGTGAGACGAGGTAGCGGGCATTGCGGAATTGCGGAACGGCTGATTGCGGATTGCGGATTACGGAACGCGGATTTGTGTCTTCAAACTGGCCACTGGCCACTGACAACCGACGACTGTTAACCGTGTTTCCACCCGCATGGTCGAAGTGCAGATGCGTGTTGATGACGATCGTGATATCCGCGGGGTGGCAGCCGGTGATCTCGTAAAGCGATTCCGCTAAAGGGCGTTCGCGCTTGATGCCGAGCATCGAGATTTCTTTCGCCGACCATTTTTCGCCGATGCCTGTCTCGATAAGGATCTTTTCTTTGCCCGTATCGATGAAGAGGCAATTCATGTTGAGCTTAATACGGTTAAGTTCATCGGGACGGCACACGTGTTCCCAGAGCACGCGCGGCACCACGCCGAACATTGCACCACCGTCGAGCCAAAACTCGGTGTCGGGTATTATCTCAATTTGATAGTCGCCGATCTGCATTCACAAAATAAAAAGGCGGCCCGATTTGCTCGGACCGCCATAATTCGCCAAAAAAGTTAGTTATTGGCCGGCGGCTGGCCAGCCGGAGCATCAGCCGGAGGCGGGCCTTCACCCTCGGGCATAGGCATGGGCATCTGCGGCCGCTGCATTTGCTTCATCTCCTCTTCAGAAACCGTGGGCACGGTAAAGTCCTCGGGCACTCTGATATTATTGCTCGCCACGATCTGCTCGAGCAATTTCTTTTCTTTTTCTTCCTCGAGTTTTGCACGAACATAATCTTTTACCGGTACCTCTCGTGCCATCGGATTTTTATCTTCAGGATCCTTTACTCCGGTTGAGATCAGGATGTGACGGACGTCATAGGTCTCTTCTTCGCCCTTTTTCTCGAGCTTGCGTTCGAGCTTGACGATGTGATATCCGAAATCGGTCTCGACCAATTCAGGAGCCACCTGGCCAGGCTCGAGAGCGAGGGCCGCTGCCTCGAACGGAGCGACCATTCGGCCCTTCGGCACGTCACTGTAAATTCCGCCCTGTGGTGCTCCATCGGCTGCAGCCTTATTGCCGGGATCTTCGCTAAACTCATTTGCGAGGGCAGCAAAATCCTCGCCGGCCTTGGCCCGATCCAGTATTCCCTGAGCCTTTGCTCGTTTCTGGGCCGGGTCGATCTCAGGATGCTCAGCGATGTATTTATCGATCTCTTCGTCGGTTACCTTAAGTTGTTCGGCGACCTTTTCAGAATACAGACGAGCCAGGAACTGGGCCTGCTGCAGCTTGACCTGCAGATTGGCTTTGTCAATAAAAGCCTTGTCTAATTCGCCGGCGGCGACTTTCTGATCGAATTCCCGTTTATAGATGCGGATCTTGGCAAAGATGTCTCGGGCCTGCGTCCGTTCTTCTTCAGTGACCTCACGGTCTTTCATATCAGGGCTTGAAGCCTTGAGGACTTGGATTTTGGCGTTCAGGAAATTGTTAAATTCATTTTCGTGTTCAGGATTTTCAGCCCAGTAATTTGCTACCTGCTCTTCGCTGATAAATCCGAAGGCCGGCATCGGGCCCTTGTCCTTATTGATCTCGCGGTCATAATTGACGGCGATTATCTCCGCACGGATATTTTCCAGTTCCTGTTTGTTGGTCGGTTCGTTGGCGAGGCCGTCTTTTTCAGCTTGCGAGGCAAATGCGAGCAGCTGCTTAAGATTTTCGATCTGCTGCTGCTTCATTTTCGGATCCTCAGCTAGTCGCTTGAGGATCATTGGATTTGTTTTGGCGACATCCGCCAGCAGCATCTCGATCTCTTCACGGCTAATCGAGCTAAAGTTGCTTCCATGGGCCATGTTCTTTTTCCAGATCACTAAGCCCGCACCGATCGCCACGATCACGACCACTAAAATTAATCCCTTTGTTAAATTGCTCAATTTATAAGTTCCTCACTTGCGATAAAATCTCTATTATTGCCAATCGGACATAATAACCCAATAGGTAATATTACGCCACTCAATATATGCAAAAGCCCATGGGTTTTGGATGGGGTTTATTAGTGTTTTGTTTGCACTAATTCCAGAAGTACGCCATTTGCAGACGAAGGATGGACGAATGCAACGAGGCAATTCTCCGCACCGATTCGCGGTTCATCATCGATCAGACGCATTCCCTGTGCCTTTAGTTTCGCCAGGGCCGCCTCGATATCGTCAACTTCTACCGCTATGTGATGAATCCCGCCGCCTCGCTTCTCGATGAATTTACTTATCGGGGAGTCTTCAGACGTCGGTTCGAGCAGTTCGATGCGGCTTTCTCCGATCGGCAGCATTGCAACGCGAACCTTTTGATCCTCCACGATCTCTGTGTGGACATTCTCGAGACCCAGGGCGTCCTGCCAGAATTTGAGGGCCTCATCGATGCCGTTTGTTGCAATGCCCAGATGGTTTAATTTCATTTGTCGGAAATAATATCTTCGACCGCCGTATACGGGTCAGTGTTTTTCGCCGCGATCTCGCCGGCGAGCCGGTCAAGTTTTTCATTCGTGCCGTTTCGGCTGAGCACGTCAGAGAGCAGCCTCTCCTGTAACAATTCCAATAATCGCCACCGGGCGATCGCTTTTCGTCGGACGCTGCTGCCTTCGCCGTCACGCTGAAAGACGTAATACGATTCGATGGCGGCCGAGAGTTCCTCGATGCCTTTACTTTCGGTCGCGACAGTCGGGATAATCGGCGGATTCCACATATCCGGGCGATGTGCGAGCGAGAGCAGTGATTCCAGCTCTTTCTGGGTACGCAGCACGCCTTCGCGGTCGGCTTTGTTGATCACAAATACATCGCCGATCTCCATTATCCCCGCTTTTATCGCCTGAATGTCATCGCCCATGCCGGGTACCAGCACGACGACAGAAACGTCTGCGGTCTTTACGATCTCGACCTCGTCCTGTCCGACGCCTACTGTTTCAACGATCACTTTGTTATATCCGGCAGCATCAAGGATCGCGACAGCATCGACAGTCGCACGCGAAAGTCCGCCTAGATTTCCTCGCGTGGCCATCGAACGTATAAATACATTCTTGTCGAGCCCGATCGTCGCCATTCGAATACGGTCACCGAGTATCGCACCGCCAGAGAACGGGCTCGATGGGTCAACACAAACGATCCCCACCTTGTCGCCCCGATCTTTATAAAGCAAGGCGAGCTTATAGATGAGCGATGATTTCCCCGCACCGGGCGAGCCCGTAATGCCGATAACCATTGCACGGCCGGTCCTCGGGAATACGGAGCGCATCAGATCGGCGGCATCCGAAGATCCGCTTTCCACCTTTGTGATCGCCCGCGCGATGGCGCGAGGTTCGCCATTAAAAAGTCTCTCAGTCAATTCAGATTCCTTTGTCACAGCCAAATAAGCCGCTATTTTCTCACTTTTTCGCTGATAGCAAAAATGACGAGTCCCGTGACTCGCCATTTTGCCTTTTTACTTTTGCCTTTTTTCTTTGACCTACATCTGGCCTTAATCGGCCGAGGGGCCGTAGATCGACGGGACCGGGATATCGTTTAACCGCAAATAGACCGAGAGCTGGCCGCGATGATGAATGATATGGTTCATGACGAACGAACGCATCACGGCGATCTTTGGCATCGTAAAATAGACCTGCTCGCCATTTCGCATCGTCCATGTTTCCATAAATCTCTCGTCGGGAGTATTTCGCAGCGTCATTAACGCATCGGCAACGTTCTTGTCGAGATATTCGACAAGGGCGTCGGTCGTTGCCGGCTCGAATGGCGTGTAATCCATTTTCGAAAAATCGAGTTCCGGATGCTCCAGCGTCGAAGGCGTCCAGCCGAACATCTCGGCCACATGGCTTGCCAGACGCACAAAGGACATAGATTTTTCGTGGGGCTTCCAGTCGAATTTCTCAGTGGGGACACGTTCCAGGCACTTACGGGCTATCGCGGCTTCGTGTTCGAGTTCGGCGATAAATGCCGATGCGATGTTGTTAGAACCAGTTGCAGTACTCATAGTTTTTCTCCTTAACTTTTAGGTTGGGAGAAGAATTATATCAGACTGTTTCACAAATGCAACGGTGAAACGCAAATTAATTCGAAATCCAGAAGAATTCTGCCTTGCGTCCCGCGAACCAGGTATTTTCAGCGAAGCGGCATTGCGGGCAAAAATAGACATCTTCTCGATCGTCTTCTGGATCGATTTCGTCATCGATGACGCAGCCGCCTAATATCCATGAATTCGCGTGCGGGAAAAGGCTGGCCTCCGCTGCGAAATAACCTTCAGGAGGGCCGGGCGGCAATCCCCGGCGGACCTTAACCTTGTCGCGTTTAAGATCTTCGTTATGGAGTTTACAAGTCCGCATCAAAGCGCCTTAAGTAGATTTTTCGCGATCACAAGCCGCTGGATCTCGCTTGTTCCTTCTCCGATCGTGCAGAGTTTTGAATCGCGCCAGTATTTCTCAGCGGGGTAATCCTTTGTATAGCCGTAACCGCCATGGATCTGGACGGATTCCTCGGAAACACGAACAGCGGCCTCTGATGCATAGAGCTTTGCCATCGCGGACTTCTGCGTCACGGGCTTTCCGTCGTCCTTTGTTGCGGCTGCTTGAAGTGTCAGCAGCCGGGCACATTCTATCTGCACTGCCATGTCGGCAAGTTTGAATTGAATCGCTTGAAAATCGGAGATCGGTCGGCCGAATTGATGGCGTTCCTTGGCGTATTTCACCGCAGCCTCGTAAGCACCCTGGGCGATTCCGACCGAGAGTGCTGCGATTGAAATACGGCCGCCGTCGAGCACCTGCATCGCCTGTAGAAAACCCTCCCCCTCGGCACCGAGGAGGTTCTCGTCCGGCACGTAGCAGTCCTCGAACACCACCGATGACGTCTCGGACGCACGCATCCCGAGCTTGTTCTCCTTTTTGTCGCTTCGGAAACCTTCCATCGACTTGTCGAAAATAAAGGCCGAGATCCCGCGATTGCCTTTTTCCTTATCGGTAACGGCGACAGCGACAAGCGTGTTGCAAGCGATGGCGTGCGTGATGAAGTTCTTCGAACCGTTGACCTTCCAGCCTCCGTTTGACCTGATGGCATTTGTCCGTGTGCCCGAGGCGTCCGAACCAGCTTGCGATTCGGTGAGGCCCCACGCTCCAAAGCTTTCGCCTGTCGCGAGCGGCGTCAGGTATTTCTGTTTCTGCTCCTCACTGCCGTAAGTGAAAATGTGGTTTGAGCAGAGCGAATTATGAGCCGCAACGGAAAGGCCGACAGAACCGCAAACACGCCCGAGTTCCTCGATGATTGTCGCGTACTCGACGTAACCCATGCCCGCACCGCCATATTCCTCGGGAAAAAGCACACCCATCAGCCCCAATTCGGCGAGTTTTGGACGAAGTTCTTCAGGAAAGTGCTGAGACTCGTCCCACTCCATCACGTGCGGCTTTATCTCGCTCTCGGCAAATTCGCGAACGCTATATTTGATCTGCTGCTGCTCTTCGGAAAGTTCGAAATTCATAATGATTACTGATTATGTTCACACAACTGGTTGATGAACGGCAACACCTCGTCATGTGTCGAGAGCTTGCGGTGGCCTGCGTTGAATTCATAAACTCGAAGTATGATTGCCCACGACAATATTCTTAACACCAACGACGAGATCGCCGAACTGCTGCGAAGTGTAAAAACCATCGCCGTACTCGGGATCAAGCCCGAGTCGCACGCTTATACACCGGCGCATTATGTGCCGAAATATATGGCCGACGCCGGATACGAGATCATCCCTGTGCCGGTGTACTACCCTGAGGTTACAACGATTCTTGGAAAGTCGGTCTATCGCGATCTCAAAGATGTGCCGGGCCAGATTGATCTGCTTAATGTATTTCGCCGGTCTGAGGACGTACCAAAACACGCCGACGATATCCTGGCCGTAAAACCGAAGGCAGTTTGGCTGCAGCTCGGGATTAGGAATGATGCGGTTGCGGAAAAGCTGGCCGAGGCGGGAATCAAGGTCGTCCAGGACCTTTGCCTGATGGTCGAGCACCGCGCTTTGGTTTAGATTTTCGATCAGCGGAATTTGAATGGAGCCCCGTGTCTCGTGAAGCGGGGCTAGAACCTCGCGGAGGTTTTACGATCGGTGCCCGACGTTTTACCGGAACGGCCTGTCCGACCTCAGAAACCTCTTGAGGTGTCAGCTTTCGGCTTTCACCGACTTTAAGATACGGATCGGAGATCGAGCCTATCGCGATTCGTCTGAGTTTTACGACCGAATGGCCGATTGTGTCGAACATCTTGCGAATCTGCTGATTGTGTCCCTCGTGAAGCGTTACCTCGTACCAGCCGTTCTTGTCCGTGTGGTTTAGCTCCTTTATATCAGCCGGAGCGGTTTTATGGCCATCTTCCAGGACGACTCCGCGTCGGAGCTTATTTATCGCAACCGGCGTTGGCATACCTTTGACCTTTACTTCATAAACTTTCGGGATCGCCTTTGACGAAGCGACGTAATTTGTAAAATCCCCATCGTTGGTCAGGATAATAAGTCCCTCGGTGTTATAATCGAGTCGCCCGACAGGGAAAAGACGGCCGTGGCCTTTGACGAGATCGGTAACGAGCTTTCGACCCTCGGGGTCTGCCGCGCTCGACAGGTAACCCTTTGGCTTATTTAGAAGAATATAGACATTTGATCGGTTAGCGAGTTTAGCATTGATCAGTTTGCCCTTAACCTTGATGTGGTCTTTCGCGGGATCGGCCTTAGTACCAAGTTCAGTCACTATCTCGCCATTTACCGTAACTTCGCCAGCCTTTATTAATTCTTCCGCGGCCCGGCGTGAGGCGATCCCGGCTTGAGCGATCAATTTCTGTAGTCTTTCCATGAGTAAGCAGTAAGCAGTGAGCAGTAAGCCGTTCAATCATTTGGCCAGGATTTTCCGCCTCAAACCGTAAGTCAGAGCCAAACATTCGTCCACGGCTGATCGAGCAACTTCGTATTCACTCTCTTTAATATAACCAATTCGTAAGGCTGGCTCTAGCTGCGTATCGATCTCGTTTGACGACCCGATAGATACGGATAGAAAATTCGCGAACTGTTGGGTAGTTCGGTCAGCAGCTCCCTCGGCAATGTTGGATGGCACTGAAATGACCGCTCGACGAAGCTGAGAAACTAATCCATATACTTCTTCTGGAGGAAATGTCTTGGTCAATTCATAGATAAGCACAACCAGATCCATGCTCTTTTGCCATGCGATAAGGCGCTTGTGCGGTTTCTCCATATATCTGTTCCTTGCCTACTGTTTACTGCTCACTGCTCACGTTACAAGATCCTCGAAATCTTCTATCGACGGCAATTCTGTGAGGTCTTTAAGTCCAAACTGGATCAAAAAATCCTTCGACGTACCATATTGCATCGGTCGGCCGACCGTTTCTTTGCGGCCCTTGGCAACGATGAGGCGTTTATCGAGGAGGGTTTTGATCGCCGAGGCGGATTGGACGCCGCGGATCTCGAGGATCTCGGGCACGGTGACTGGCTGTTTGTAGGCGATGACTGCGAGGGTTTCCAGCGAGGCCAGCGAAAGCTTAGCAGAGGGACGGGTTTTCAGGAACTTGCGGACCTCTTCGTGAAGCTCGGTGCGCGTAGCAAGCTGCCATCCCCCGGCGATCTCACGGATCTGCAGGCCGCTCTCACGAGACTCGTACTCGCGGGCGAGTTCCTCGATCGCCGCCCGGACGCTTTCTTTATCTTCTTCGAGGACGTCGGCCAGTACTTTTGTCCCGATGGGTTCGTCGGCCACGAAGATAAGTGCCTCGACTAGTGCCACCAGTTCGTTGAGGGGGCGAGATCCCTTTTCTTCAACTTCCAGATCCATATGAGCTAAATCTTCTTCAAAATGATGTCACCGAACGTTATGCTCTGGACCATTCGTATGTTATCGGTTCGAACGATTTCGAGCACGGCGATGAACGCTGTCACCAACTCGCGTTTTGTGTGCATCTCACCGAAGAAGGCCGTAAGGCTCAGTTCCGTCTGCTCGAAAATTCTTCGTTTGAGGCTTTTTATCATATCGGCGAGCGAGATCTCTTCGCGATGGATCTCCAATTTGATCTCGTCGACATGACGGGCGACGATCTTTTGAAAAATCGTCAGCAGGTCGAAAACCGATGCGTCGATCTCGGCATTGTTATCGTCCGATTCGATGGGCCCGCGGGTGAAAACGGCCTGCTCAACGGTCGAGCGTTCGTAGAGCATCCCGGCGGCCGTCTTGAACTTTTCGTATTCGAGCAGCCGGTCGATAAGTTCCTGACGCGGGTCTTCGAATTCCTCTTCCTCGGTCAAGGACGGGTCGCGCGGGAGCAGCATCTTCGATTTGATCTCGATAAGCGTTGCAGCCATTACGAGAAAATCGGCCGCGACCGCTATGTCCAGCTTTTTCATCAGCCGGATGTATTCGAGATATTTCTCAGTGATGCGGGCGATCGGGATGTCGAAAATATCGGCGCGTTCCTGTCGGATGAGAAACAACAGCAGGTCGAGCGGGCCGGCGAAATCGCCTATCTTGACCTTCAGGTCCTCCGAAGAGCCGCCCAGGATCTGGGCCGTTTCCTTATGAAAGTCGAAAGTATATTGTTCAGGTTCCTGTTCCACGATCAGTCGGCCACTGAAGCATATTTCCTGAGGTCGTCGAGCCGGACCACCTGCAACGCCGATTCATGTGTCGCTTCGAGATCGACCTGCGGTGCCATCCCATCCTCAAGAGCCTGCTGCCATCGTGTCACACAAAGACACCAGCGGTCACCCTCCTTAACGCCGGGAAAACCATATTGTGGCATCGGCGTCGAAAGGTCGTTGCCGACCGATTTGGAGTAAGCCAAAAATTTATCCGTTGCGAGAATGCAGACCGTGTGCCGGCCCGTATCATCCGCGCCCGTCCGGCAATAGCCGTCGCGATAAAATCCCGTCATCGGATCGGTACAGCAGCTTTTAAGCTCGCCGCCGAGGACATTCTTGGGTTTTGGATAATGGCCGTTGCCGTTGGTTATGCTCACTTCGCAATTTTACTCTTTGAACTGCCGCTTGTCACAGGTTCGGTCGAGGCCTTTTCGATCGCGTTGCCCTCCTGGTTCTCGATCACCAACGGCTGCTTCCCGTTTACAAATCGAGAATACCTCACGAGATTGTCAGTTCCGTTTATGACAAACTCGGTTGCCGCATCGACTTTTATCTCATTTCCGTCTCCATTGATCATTATTCGACGGCAGACTCCCTTGATCGTGATCGACCCGGCGTCGCCGTTTACCATAACACGGTTATATTTGGTGCAAGCTACCGTCTGAGTTTCCTTGTGACCGGTTATAGATATCGTCTCGCCTTCGAGAGTCGTATCGACCTGAATGATGTCCTCAGCGTCAACCGGCGTAGGCGTCGGAATGGGTGAGAAAGCGGGCATCGGGGTCGAGGCGAATTTTTCCATCTCCCTTTTTGCCGTCCCGCTTCGCACATCACAGGACATTATAAACATGAGAGAAATGCCGCAAATAGTCAATAAAAGCCTCATACTGCTGCTCGTGATTCTTCGTATAACCGAATTATTTCGGTCGTCGATACCATCCTTCATAGCTATCTCTCGAAAAAATTATCACGTTCGACGAGGGCCACACGAGTCGCAAAAGCACGGTACCACTGGCTGTAACCTCTCTCCTGTGCCAGCCGGTGTTCGGCATGGGCTTTCCAAGCCGCTATATGCTCCAGCGTTTTCCAATATGTGACCGAAACGCCCAATTCGCCGCGTCCCGATTCTATCCCGAGGTAACCGGGCTGCTCTCGAGCGAGTTCGAACATCCGCGCGTTCATCTCGTCGTAGCCTTCAAGGTCGTCCGATTTTATTGTCGTGAATATCACGGCATAGTACGGCGGTTCAGGTGTCTTGGCTATCATTATATAAGTTCGAGAGCCTTATCGATCGGCCTCGCGACGATCGCTTTATCGCCTACCTCAACGATCGGTCGCTGGAGAAGGCCCGGATTTGCCGTTATGGCTTTTAAAACATCGGTGTCAGGCGTCTCGGGCGAAAAATTCAGTGCCTTAAATGCCGGATCTCCCTTTCTGAGTATTTCGAAAGGCCGGCTCCCGATCTTACCTACCAACTCTGCAAGCTTATCTTCCGTCAGAGGCTCAGCAAAATAATTTACACTCTCAAAATCGATGCCGTTTTCACGAAACAGCGTGGCCAGATTACGGCACGTCGTTCAGGTAGGCTTTTCATAGACTGTGATTTTCTTAGCTATATTCATCACCTTATCCCCATTCTTTCATATACAGTTTTCAGCGTTCCGGCCGCGAGGTCGCGGGCTTTTTCCGCCCCGATCTTTAGGATTGCAGCCAGTTCCTGATCGTCGTAGCGGCCGACGCGTTCCTGGAACGGTCTCAGGAATTCAACGATAACCTCGGCCAGTTCGCCCTTGAACTGCCCATAGCCCTTACCCTCGAATTGAGCGACACACTCATCGGCGGTCTTGCCGCTCAGGAGTTGATATATCGTCAGAAGATTTGCGATCGCGGGCCGTTCAGGGTCAAAGTTTATCTCTGTACCCGAATCCGTAACGGCACGCTTGATCTTTTTCGTGACGGTGTCGGCATCGTCGAGCAGAAAGAGAGAGCCCGCGGAATTCTCATCCGATTTTGACATCTTCTTTGCAGGGTCCTGGAGCGACATTATCTTTGCGCCGATGGGCGGGATGTACGCCTCCGGAATGACGAAAGTTTCGCCGTAATCGCGGTTAAATCGTTCAGCAAGGTCGCGGGTCAATTCGAGATGCTGTTTTTGGTCCTGTCCGATTGGTACGAGATCGGTCTGATAGAGCAGAATGTCGGCTGCCATCAGGACGGGATATGTGAAAAGGCCGACACCGGCCCTCTCGATGTTGCCTTTGCCCTTGTCCTTGAACTGCGTCATCCGCTCAAGTTCGCCCATTCGCGCGACGCATGACAGTATCCACGTCAATTCGGCGTGCGCCGGGACGTCGGACTGTATGAAGATGGTCGAGCGTTCAGGGTCGACACCGGCAGCGAGATATATCTTCGCCAAGTCCAGGGTCTTTCGTCTGTAAGTAATAGGGTCCTGCGGCAGCGTGATGCCATGGAGATTGACGATGCAGTAAAGCGTTTCGTGATCATCCTGCAACGCCACCCAGTTTCTTAGAGCACCTAGATAATTGCCGATATGAAGCTGTCCGGTCGGCTGGGCGCCGCTGAATATGCGTTTTTTCGAAGACATCACAGGGCGGGATCTCTCAGGCGGCTTCTCTCACTTTGTTTTTGATATTTACGTTCCGATCCACATGACCTGCCAGCAAGGCAGGGACTGAGATGTCCTCATCGATCTCATCCCAATGCAATCCAATGCCGCCGCCGCTAATAGAGTATTTCTTCCTCTGAGCAGGCGAAGCCTCGGCAAGACGTGGAAAATAAGCCAGGGGCACTCCGAGTTCCCGGCCGTCGGTCAACAGTACCCACATATTGTCGGCATCGAATGACACGGCTTTTGCAAGTGCCTCAAGAGTTAAAGTGTTTGTTCCAGGCATATTCGATCTCGGCTTTTCTATTATCGATGATTCCGCGGATTTTGTTAAGCTCTTTGGCCGAGAAACCGCTGGAATCTGCAAGCTGAACGTCTGGATTCAGCCAAAATTAGCTAGGTTACCGTCCTTTTTCAGGTGTATGTGCACAGGCTCACGCGGATCTCCTTCGTTGGCGAAGGAGAACCTGTAGCCGGTGATAAGTGAATACTAGAGGCATCGGCCGTTTAGCGATCGTGTTTCAGGTCAAGGGAAGCGGGCCGCTGAATATGCGTTTATTCATTGAGTTTAATAAATCGCGACGAGAATATAGGCCAATGCCAGCCTGAACGGATAAATGATCATACTGAAAACGCCGATATATATCAGAAACATCAGTATCAGAAATCCGTATTGCTCGAACATATTCAGCACCGGCTGGGCACTGTCGGGCAGGAACGTCCCAAGTATCTTACTGCCATCGAGCGGCGGGAATGGCAGCAGATTAAAAACGAACAGTGACATATTTAGAAACATCAGGTTCCCTACAAAGATCGCGATCGGATTAGTTGAGCGGCCAAGAAAATCACCGGGCGTAAACCCTTGCGTCATCAGGATTTTGGCAATTATTATCCCGATCCCAACCAGAATCAGGTTGGCGAGAACGCCGGCGACCGAAACCATGACATTGGCCAGTTTGTAGCGGTCCCATTTGCGCGGATTAACCGGGGTCGGTTTGCCCCAGCCGATAAGCGGGATCGTCCCAAGGGCCCCGCCCATCGTCCCAAGGGTAAAAGCGATGATCGGAATCAGCAGCGTACCTATCGGGTCCGTATGCGACACGGGGTTTAGCGTGACCCGGCCGAGCATATAAGCTGTGTCGTCGCCAAATTTTAAGGACATCCAGGCGTGGCCGGCCTCGTGGGCAGAAATGGCCAGCAGCAGCACCACCATAAAGATGACCAGGTGGCTAACTAAGTTGATCAGATCGATGTCGCCCATAAATTTCCCGAGTTCCAACTGCCTCTATGATTCGTGCAATTTATTGTCTTGGCGACTAAATTGTGACATTCTTTTACTTCAAAATAAAATCCGGCCGCGAGGGAGCAGCTTTACCCGAGACCGTCGGTTTCGAGTTAATGAATATCACTGGCTGCTGCGCCTCACGCATCTGTTTATGACCAAATATATTGTTTGCATTGCGAGCGAATTTAAGGGCAATGAGTTTCTCGACGAGGCCCATAATGCGGGCTGGCACGTGACACTTGTGACCCGAAAAAAGCTGTTCGACGAGCCGTGGTCATGGACAGCGATAAACGACGCAAAAACGGTCAATGATGACGCCGGCGTGCTCGATTACGTCCGAGTGGTGACGAATCTGGCCGGGGCCCACCCGATCGATCGGGTCGTAGGCCTCGACGAATTAGATGTAATGACCGCGGCGATGACCCGCGAGCACCTGGGTATTGCCGGAATGAGCCGGTCCCATGCGCTGAGATTCCGAGATAAGCTTACGATGCGTAATATCGCCGATGAGGCCGGAATTCGCTGCCCCGAGTACATTGGAGCGTTCAATGCAGAGAAGATCGGGCGATTTTTAGCCGATGTGCGCGGCCCCTGGATCGTAAAACCCCGTCATGAGGTCTCGGCCTTCGGCATTCGTAAGTGCGAGACGGTCGGCCAGGTCTGGGATGTCCTAACCGATCTGGACGGACGCAACAACTGGCGCGATCACCCATCCCAGTTTGTCATCGAGCGGTTCATCGACGGCCGCGTGTATCACATCGATTCGGTGGTTCATAAGGGAAAGGTGGCGGCTTGCGGAGTTAGCCAATACGGGACTACGCCGTTTGAGGTATCGCATTACGGCGGCGTTTTCACTTCATCGATCGTTTCGTATAGCTCGAAAGAAAGAAAACGGCTGGAGATCCTTAATGGAGAGCTGCTTTCGGCATTCAAATATGAAAGCGGCGTCTCGCATGCCGAATTTCTCCAGAGCGATGAAGACGGTGAGTTCCATCTTCTCGAAGTCGCTTGCCGTGTCGGCGGGGCATATATCGCAAACGTTCTCGAGCATGCCTGTAACTTCAATCTCTGGCGTGAATGGGCAAAGCTCGAAACCGAGACACCGGAAAGGCCCTATAAGCTGCCAAAGCTCCGCAAGGAGTATTCAGGAATCGCCCTTGCCCTCACAAAGGTCGACGATCCAGACACCTCGCAATACAGCGATGAGGCAATCGTCTACAAAGTCGCTAAGCCCAAACACGTGGGGCTTATCTTCCACGCCAGGAAGCAAAAACAAATACTCGAACTGCTCAGAGATTATAGCGGGCGAATCACTGAAGACTTTCTGGCTGTGGCTCCGGTGAAAGAGCGGTACGATGATTGAGTTCGAATCCGATGTTTGTGGCCCTGCTGGTCTGGAACACAATCTCAATCAACATTTCCCCGATTTGCTGCAGTTCGCCTCGACACGCGAGATGGAGGCGTCGGAAACGTATAAAACTATCCGCTCTGAAGCCGAGCGAATACTGAACGCGGTTGTCGTCGAACACCTGGCTTCGCCGCGGCTTATAACCTCAAGGGAATCGAATATCAAGGCTCTCGCCTGGAACCTCGAACGCGGCATTCGCTTTGACGGAATTGTCGCGGCTTTATCAAATCACCCTCGGCTAACCGATAAGGACATTCTCCTGCTGACCGAACTCGATCACGGTATGGCCCGAAGCGGCAATCGATTCGTTGCTCAGGAGATAGCACGGCAGCTAAAGTTGAATTACGCCTTTGCCCCAGTTTACATTCCCCTGCAAAAGGGAAGCGGGGTCGAATCCGACATGAAGGGGCAGAATACGACCTCGATTCACGGGCTGGGCTTGTTCTCCCCACACAGGCTGTCGAATGTCCACGCAATACCGCTGCCTAACGGCAAAGATAAAATGTGGGGCAAGGAAAAGCGGCTCGGGTGGCTTCGGGCATTGATCGCCGACTTCGCTCACCCCGCGGGCGATTTTCGGGCGGTCACTGTGCATCTCGACGCTCACTGCTCGCGTGCTCATAGGCATCTCCAGATGAAGATCATTCTCGATCACCTCGAAACGCTGCCGCCGATGCCGACCATTATTGGCGGGGATTGGAATACAACCACGTATAATGCTCAAAACGCGACGCGGGCGATTATGGGTTATTGGCGACGCGTGATGATGGGCGTCAAGAATGTCGTACGCAATCACTTGCCGCACCCTGATAGACATTTCGAACGACGATTATTCAGGGAACTTGAATCGAGAGGATACGATTATAAGAGCCTGAACGAACTGGGTGTCGGTACGCTGCATTACGACGTCGAGAGCATCGAGAAAAACACCAATCTGCGCGATTGGGTGCCGGAATGGTGCTTTCCGTTTATCTTTTGGGCGGCGAGGCGGGTCGGAGGACGCGTTTCGGCCAGGCTCGACTGGTTTGCCGGCCGCGGTGTCGAACTCGCACCCGGAACCCGCCCGCAAACCATCGGCGATCTCGTCGATGACGAAGCTCGCCCGCTCTCAGACCATGATGCGATTACAGTAGATCTTTCCGTTAGATAAACTGATCCTGAATAAGTGGTGAACACGAGGTTGTACGGTACAGGTTTAGAGCAAGTTATCACTTTTCACTTATCATTTATCACTTATTCCGAACGACCGGTTGATTGTCTTACAAATTCAGGTGTGGTCTAATTTTTTTAGGAGAAATAATGGAAGTATCATTCTGTCAGACACTCAGCTTTAATGCTGATACATTCGAATACGAATCTGTCGCCGCTGAGAACGGCAACGCGACAATCATAAAGTTTCCAATAGATGAAAAGCTCAACAGCCCCGGTGACGTGGTTGTCGTGCTGACCAGCTCAGGCGAGATCAATTTTCATGGGATCATCGGCAAGATCGAGGACGGCTATGCTTTTGCCTCAGACCCCAAAGGCTCGCTGCTGCCTGCCGGCGTTCAATAAAAAAGTTTTCGTGAGAGGGCTGTTTTGCCGGCCGCGTCTTGCATTTTTGCCTTTTCCCTTTTAACTTTTGACTTGTTATGTGGGGATGTAGCTCAGCTGGGAGAGCGCGGCGTTCGCAATGCCGAGGCCAGGAGTTCGATCCTCCTCATCTCCACCAGATATAATCAACGGGCCACACGGTCCGTTTTTTTCTATCGCGATCGCCTGCGAATCGGAGTGGCCTGCTTCTTTTCCGGTAGGGGCGTCAGTATCCTGGCTACCGGATAGACCCCAACCTTTTGATTTAGATAATACGGTGACCGCTCGTAAAAGAACCTTAGCCGTGCCTGCGGACTGCGGTTGAAAGCAGGATCGAGCAGGCGGCGGTCGAATTCTTCCTTTAGGGCCGGGTCTTTAGCGAGCATTTCGTTTGCGAGCTTTTCCACGATATATGCTTCGCCATACTCTTTCGTTTCAAAGATCGAATTGAAAAATCCCCAGTAGACGAACGAATCAGGGCCGTTCGGCTCGAGCAGGTGGATGGCGACCTTGGCGGCTTCCTGAGCCATTGGGATCATGATATAGCCAGCGGCAAATGTCCGGGTTTCTTTAATTGGCGTCTGGTTAACGGTGAGAGGAACGCGGTTTTCGAATGAAGCCGGCGACCATTTGGGCTCGGTGAGCATATAGCTTTCGACCTCGAGGGTCATTGGAGTTCTTAATCTTTCAAACCGTATGCCGTGGGCCTCGATAACATCGAGCACATCCTTATATTGCGGCGGGACGATGTAATAGAGCGGCGGCGCGGCCGAGCGTTCAACGCGGGCGTCGTCAAATCGGGGGATCGTGATATTCAACGGTTCTGTCCCATAAACGATCCGTTTTCCGCCGGAGATGGGACTGTCCTCCATCTTGTACTCGACGCCCTTAAATGCGAAAGGCGTCGATTTGTCCGTAATGGCGAGATTGAGCGGATACTGACGCTCAGGATCGTAGGTCTTACCGCGTTCGACGGTAACTGTGTCAGACATAACGTTGGCGATAAACAGGCTGGCTTTTGATCGGCCGACTTCCTCGACCGTGTGCCGGAGAACATCGTATGTTCCGCGCACGCGGGACTTATACGGTTTGTAAACGTGAGTTTCGATCAATAAACCGGCACGGTTTCGAAGCGGTGTATAGCCGGTTGCGAATCGCGGTGTTGCAATAAACGTGGTGATACCATCGGTCACTTCTCGCCCCCGAAACTGCATGTAGCGTGAAACCAGATTGCCCTCTTTCTCCACCGCCGGAACGACGACACCATCGAAATGCTCGTCCATCCAGTTTTTTATCGCCGGCGAGATCTCCTGAAAATGGGCATATTCGTATGTCACGTTATATTGAAAATCGGCGCCGTTCGTCACATGGCAGTCGATAAAAAGGTCGGGCTTCCATTTGTTCCATAGGGTCAGCCAGGCCCGCGTCTCGGGCGCATCGGCCTTCATATAATCGCGGTTGAGGTTTAGATTTGTCGCGTTTGCACGGAAACCCATTACTTCAGGCCCGTTTTGGTTAATACGCATGAACGGGTTCGAGTTTTCATGGCCGTCGACATTATAGATCGGCAAAAAAACGATCACTACATCCTTGAGCAGATCCAGCCGTGTACGCGTAATTGCAACATCGCGAAGCAGTGCGAAACCAGCATCTTTCCCGTCGATCTCTCCGGCATGGATGCCGGCCTGGATAAGGACGACGGCCTTTCCCTGACGGCGTGCAAGGGCCGGGGTGAAAGCCCGACCCGACGCCGCGATGAGCAGCGGCATGTCACGGCCTTCACCGCTTTTTCCGTACGTCTGATAAGTGATCAGCGGCGACGCGGCCGCCAGTTTACGGCTGTATGCGACCGCCTCGTCGTAGGTGGAGGTCTTTTCATAGTCCGTCTGCTCGGCCGTCGTTTGCCATTGCGGGGGAACGTCCTTAGGTTCGCTTTGCGAAAAGGCGAACGGCAAAAGTAATAATATCCAGAAGGTAACAACGAGCGGCTTTCGCCGCTGACGGGAAGCGTAAAGATGCATATTTCTTATTATAAACCCGAGAGGGTATGGGAATGAACCGGGCACAGATGCTCGGCGTCAGGAACGTCCGGTTCGTCTATATTCTAGAACGTATTCAGGTGGTTCTATACCAGATGGCAGTTTTGCATCGGCAATAGGATCGCCGTGACCTACCTCAAGCGGCAAGACGCCGGCCCACACGTCCATAGCGTAGTCTTCTTCATCGTCCACCGGATCGCCGACCCGAATTTTGGCAGACGCCTCTTTGATCGGCAGGCGAAGTACGCTGGTGGCTTTTAGTTCAAGCTCATTTGGCCAGCGAACATCAGCCCAGCGGCCGGGAACGATGTGTTCGGTGATCGCTTCGAGGGCAGAGTTCTTCTCATCCGGGTCTGTTACTAGCACCGCTTTACCCAGAACCACGACCGAACGGTAGTTTATCGAATGATGAAACGCCGACCTCGCCAGCACAAGCCCGTCAACCAGCGTAACTGTCATGCATACATCAACCTCTTCGGACAACGTCCGCAGCATCCGGCTCGCCGAAGATCCGTGAATATACAGATCGTCACCGACACGGGCAAAACCCGTCGGAATCACATAAGGCTGACCCTCGACCACAAAACCGATGTGGCAAATAAAAGCCTCGTCTAAAATGGCGTTTATCGTTTCACGGTCATAGGCCCCGCGTTTGGGAAGGCGTTTCACGCGTGTTCTGGTTGTTTTTCCGATCGCTGAGTTTCGGTTTTGCATTATCGCCTTTTGTTTCGTTGACTGTACCGATTATTTTAGACTTGCTCAAGGCCGTGCAGAGTTCCCAGAGCTGGCCTAATAAGTTCAATCTACCCGCCACCGCCCTGGGTGACATATCAACTTTCTTCATCGGGATTCTCCAATCGACTTATGTCAACCTTATCTATATCACGCCCGGCGAGTCTTTTCATCTTGATAAGGCCCTCGCGTGATACTACCCACGCACGACCCGAACCCCAGTCAACTCGTTGTTTCCCTGCCCAGATCTCCTTCATCGCACCTGTAACCAGAATATAGTCGAGAGTTATTAAGTTTTTGGATTCGTCGTCTATCTTCGATAGGCGTCGAATCTTGATATCCTCATCTCTGAAATTCAGCGGCAGACCCTCGATATCGTATCCGCGTGATCTGGCGACGGCAAAGGCCCGATCCAGGTCGCGTTCACGTATAACAATGTCGATGTCCTTCGTAGCACGGACGAATCCGTGTATAGCCATGGCGATACCTCCGCAAGTCGCATACTCAACGCCATCGGCCTCCAATGCCGTGATCAGGCCCTGAAACTCATCAAGTAACGTCATCTTTTACTTTGCGTCTTTCCAATTATCTCCAACGCCGATCTCGACGACCAGCGGAACGTCGAGCGTGGCGGCTGCTTCCATTTCGCGTTTGATCACGCTTTTAGCCTGTTCGACCTCAGCCTCGGGTGCCTCGAAGAGCAGTTCGTCGTGCACCTGCATTATCATGCGGGTTTCGAGCTTCTCTTGCTTCAGGGCGTTAGCTACGCGGATCATGGCGATCTTAACGATATCGCTCGCCGTGCCCTGGATAGGCATATTGATCGCTTCGCGTTCGGCTCGTGAGCGAACCGCAAAATTTCGGTCATTTATGGACGGGAAAAATCGCCGCCGGCCAAATAGCGACGCGATGTAACCCTGTTCACGGGCCTGTTCGGGCGTGCGGTCCATGTACGCCCGGATGCCTTGATAAGTGGCGAAATAATCGTCGATAACTTTGCGGGCTTCTTGCTTGCTAATGCCTACACGCTGCGACAGGCCAAATGCCTCGACAGCATAGGCAATGCCGAAATTGACTATCTTCGCCAACCGGCGTTTTTCCTTAAGGTCCTTTTCATCGGTCGCTCCAAACACTAACCGGGCCGTCTGCGCGTGGATATCCTCGTTATTCTTAAAGGCCTCGAGCATTACGGGATCCTGCGTGATATGGGCCAGGATTCGCAGCTCGAGCTGAGAATAGTCGGCCGAGATCAGTTTGTTTCCCTTTTCGGGAATAAATGCCTTACGGATCTGGCGGCCTAGCTCGGTACGTATGGGAATGTTCTGCAGATTGGGCTCGGTCGAACTTAGCCGGCCGGTGGCGGCTACGGTCTGATTGAGACAGCCGTGGATGCGGCCGTCGGAACCGATCATCTTTGGTAGAGCGTCGGCATAAGTGGCTTTTAGCTTATCAAGTTCGCGGTAATCGATGATGTGCTGTGCGATCTCGTACGTGTTAGCGAGTTCGACCAGTACATCGTGGCCGGTCGAGACCTGACCGGTCGCGGTTTTGCGGCCCGTTTCGATATTGAGTTCCGAAAAAACCTCGCCAACCTGCTTCGGTGAGCCGATATTGAATTCGCGCCCGGCGATCGCATAGATCTTTTCCTGCAACGATTTAAGTTCTCTGGTAATAAAGTCCGAAAACGTCTTCAGGTCATCCGCATCGACCTTCATCCCGGCCAATTCGATGTCTGCGAGAACAGGTATCAGCGGAAGCTCTATCTCGTCGTAAAGCTTCTCGAGCTCATTTTCGCGAAGCTTATGCCTTAGGACCGGAGCGAGCCGGGCCACCAGATCAGCGTTTTCGGTAGTTCGAAATGCCACCTCCTCGAATTCCTCCGAAACGGTTCGGGCCGCGTCAGTGTCCAGGTATATCTGGGCAAGAAACGGAACGTTATATGTCGTACGACTCGGATCGAGAAGGTATGCGGCGACCAGCGTATCTTCCTTGACAGCGTTTGGACGTATGCCGACTTTTAGCAGGGAACCGAGATTCCGCTTCTCGTCGTGAGCACATTTGTCGAAATAGCCGTTGGTCAGCAGGTCGCGGAGATGCCCAAGGGCACTCTCATCGCCGCCCGCAAATCCGTCGATATCGACATAAAACGATTCGCCGTTGCCAAAACCGATCGCGATGCCCACGGGAGGATTTTTCTCAAAGCAGCTCGATTTATCATTCGAGTTGGAATCGTCGACATTGAAGCTCCACCGCTCGACCTCAAAAAGTCGGCGGATAAGCACATCGAGGCCTTCACGGTCCCTTACCACCGAATATTTAGTCTCGACCACCTCGCCACTCTTCGTCATCTGAGGCGAGTCAAAGAGGCCTCCCGTATCGGCGAATTCGTTAGTCAGTGTCTTAAACTCGAGCTCGCGGAAAAGCTCGTACGCGAGCTTTCGGTCGGGATTGCACATCTCGAGCGCTTTAAGGTCAAGTTGTACCGGTACTTCGCAGTGAATGGTTGCGAGTTCCAGCGACTGGCGGATGATGTCCTGATTGTTCTGCAGGCTCTCGCGATAGGTCTTGTGGGTGACCTTATCGGCATTCTCCATCGCCCCGATCGCCGAGCCGAATTCCTGCACGAGCTTTAAGGCGCCTTTTTCGCCGATGCCCGGAGCTCCCGGTATGTTGTCGACCGAGTCGCCCATCAGGCCGAGAAGGTCGATGATCTTGTCCGGCGGCACACCAAACTTGTTCTTCACCCACGCCTCGTCGCACCATTCGACGGCCGGGACGGGAACCTTTCGCTTAAGGTTTTGCGAATTTTGCCGCATCGCGATGATATGCGGATCTCGAACAAGCTGGCAGAGGTCTTTGTCGTTCGAAACGATAACCGCCTGCATGCCCTTGTCCTTGACCTTTTGAGCGAGGGTACCGATAACGTCGTCAGCCTCGAAACCATCCATTTTTAGAATAGGGATACAAAAGGCTTCGCAAACGCGGACGATATAGGGGATCTGAGTTGCGAGGTCCTCAGGCATCTCCTCGCGGTTGGCCTTGTAAGCAGCAAAAGAATCGTGCCTGAATGTCGGCGCCATCGTATCGAATACGGCGGCGATATACTCGGGCTTTTCATCATTTATCAGCTTTCGGAGCATGTTCGTGAAGATAAACACCGCCTGAGTGACCTGGCCTTTGCTGTTACGCATCGGGTCCTGCTTCATCCCCATCGGGGCAAAGAACGCACGGAATATATGCGACATTGAGTCGATCAGAAAAACTCTTTTCATGCTGTAGTTAACCTTGTCTGAATGATAGATAAAGGCCGTTCGAGACACAAGTTTGGCTCGCCAGAGCGATGTGAATCCAGCCAGGAGCATTTTGATCGGAGTTCTGGTTAAGGTTTGACAGCCAAAAGGGGCGTATTATATTCTTATCGTTCGCCTTGGAGAAGGCGATTTTTGTGTCCGGTTCGTCTAGGGGTTAGGACACCGCCCTTTCACGGCGGCAACACGGGTTCAAATCCCGTACCGGATACCATCTCTTAACTGGTCAAAAGAAAAAAATTCCGCTTATGCGGGTAAGAAAAAGTCGAGAAAGGCGAGCTCTGTTAATCATTGAGCTGGCCTTTTTTGCTAAGACCAGCCGCCGGATTCCAGAAGCGGCGAAGGCTGTTCTTGCGTACCCGCATCCTTTTGCCATCTCAGTTTGGGCGGACTGCATCATAGAACTTGATTCCAATTCGCTCGGTATGGGCGAATTTCTCTTTTATGATTGAAGACATGCTGAAAAAGGCCCTTTTGATCTCGTTTCTATTTTTGCTTTTCGCATCGGCTGTATTTTCCAACACCCAGCCTCGAAACGCGTCGGACGTAGTGATGGTCCTGCCGTTCGAGAATACCTCTGGCAAGACCGAGTTTAACTGGGTTGGGGAAAGTTTTGCCGATTCGCTGTCTGACCTGCTAAAGGTTCCGACCGTTAACGTCGTGAGCAATGAGGAACGAAAGATAATCCAGCAGCGGCTTCGGATACCGCTTGTGACGCTGCCGAGCCTTGCTACATCGCTAAAACTGGCCCGTGAGAGCGGAGCAACCCTGCTGATAGCGGGGCGTTACAACATCGCTCCCGCCAGCGAGGACACGGCGGCGACCCTAACGGTAACTGTGAAAATAATAAGAGTGAACGAGGGCCGCTTCATGAGCGAGGTGCTCGACGGCCGCCAGATAACTCGTGACATTAGTCTAAATGACGCCCTGAATAACCTGCAGACGATGCAGGGACAGGTCGCCTATCACATCCTTTATCAGCGTGATAAGGCCCTTCCGTTTTCTCAAAACCAGTTGATCGAGGCGGCCAACAAGGTCCCTGCACGGGCATTCGAAGCGTATATCAAGGGCCTGTTAACGCCGCTGCCTGAGGCTCGAGAAAACTTTTTTCGCAACGCGTCGCGCCTGTATAGCGAGACTACGCCGGATGGGACATACATCGAGGCTGATCTCGAACTGGGCCATCTGTACCTTGGCCAGCGAAAATACCCTGATGCGGTAAGTTCATTTGAACGTGTGATCAGTGCGAGCCAGAGATGCCGGGATAGGGCCAGGGCCGAAAATAAATCCGCCCAGTGCAGCGATGTTGCATTTGCTGAGGCTTCTTTCTATATCGGGATTATCTACTGGCAGCGGGGCAATTATGAATCCGCCCTCGCTACGTTGAGGCCGCTGACGGAAGATATGAAGTTGACCACAGTCTACAACGCGCTCGGTGCGATCGCCGTCCAGGCATCGCGAGCGGAAAAAAAGGATGCGGGCAAATCGGCCGCACTGCTGAACGAAGGTGTCGATCTGCTCAAAAAAGCATCTGAATCGGCTCCGGAAAATGCCAACATACGTTTCAATTATGCAATGGCGCTTTTTCAGATGGGTAATGTGGCCGAGGCTGCGGCTCAGCTACGCCACGCGATTGCGGAAAATCCGCGTGATGGCGAGGCGTATTATGTACTTGCAAAATCGCTTGATTCGCTAAAGGACGCCACCGCGGTAGATATGGATAACCAGGCCCGACGTTTCCTGACTGAAAACAATCGCTACGCAAATTTAGAAAAGGTGTGGCTCCAATCAAAAACGATCAGCGATGTGCCGCTACGCGTTGAGCAGCCGGCCCGAAGAGATTTCGTGGCCGTTGTATTCAGCCGCCGTCCAACAACAACCAGCGTGGCCCCGATCAGTGAGGCCGACACCCTGCTTGCGCAGGCCCGTACCCTGATCAAGAACGGCAGCGATGACGAGGCAATGACGACACTCCGCCGGGTACTCGCGAGTGAGCCGATGAGCGCCGAGAGCTATCTGCTGCTTGGTAAGATCCATCTCCGCAGGGGTGACATTGACCAGGCGATTAGCTCGTTCAAGACATCGGTATTTTGGGACAACCGGATGATCGACGCACACGTTTCCCTTGGTAAGATCTATGTCGAAAAGGGCGACTGTATGCAGGGAAAAAACTATGCCGCGTCGGCGATGGAGATCAACGGAGATAACGAGGACGCTATTGCCTTACAAAGAATGTCTGAACGATGCTCGAAATAGTTGATCGTTTGATGTTCAAAGTTCCAAGTTCCAAGTTCCAAATTGCGGGTCGATTTCTTTACAATTCTTTACTTCGTCAGAAAGCCCTGACTAACGGGCTTTTTTCTGTAATAGCCTTGGAACTTGAAACTGGAACCCGAAACTCAGAGGTGTGGCACGCGACGTGCATTAGACAATAGCGGCCAGCTTGATTACAAGATCAAGACCCGCCGCCATCACTACACCGAGCGCGGTTTGCCACTGTGCTTTACACCTTCCGAGCGTTCCTACAGTTGTCCCCCCTTTCGAGCCCGACCTAAAAAGGTCGGGCTTATCTTCGTTTTGGGCCTGTAAATATCGAGAGTCCATCAAAAGCCACGTTTTCGTTCATTCTGATGGATCGCATTGGCCCTGCGCGCGCGAATCGAGCATAGTGACCTATGGCACACCGTGAAAAGTGACCGTATGACAGATTTTGTCACAGAATAGCTGACGAATTTTGTAGTTTTGTCACTTTGACCGTTCAATTTGGCAGAAGTTCGATCAAAACGCGATTCTGCTAAACTACGACAATGCGTGCTCCGCGATTAAGGAACATTCTACCGTCGTGGCAAAATGCGTTGCTCGCGCTCCTGGCTGCGGTAGTAATGATCCTCGCATTTCCCGATTTTGAATTCTGGTTCCTCGCCTGGTTCGCCCTTGTCCCTTTGATGTGGGCCGTCGAGCGTGAAAAAGAGTTGACCGCGAGATCTTTCGTGCTTGGGTGGATATTCGGCACGCTCTTCTTTTTCGGCACCTGTTGGTGGCTCACATTCGCTCCGATCACCTATGCCGGGTTTCCGCCATTGCTCGCGTACTTTCTGTTATTTTGCGTAACGGTCATCGCCGGATTATTCCCTGCCCTATTTGCTGCAATGCTTGCACTGATGTTGCGGCGGTTCGGCTCGTGGGGATTTCTCGCCGCGCCATTTATATGGACCGCGACGGAATTTGCCCGTTACTGGATCACAGGCAATAACTGGAATGCGATCGGGTACTCGCAGGCGTTTACGAAGACCGCTGGACCATTTGCACAGTTAGGAGGCGTACTCCTTGTGAGTTTTCTTTGCGTTATGCAAAGTAGTGCACTATACCTTTTGTTAACTCTTAAACAACGACGTGTAGAGACAAGTATTTTTCAGGCGTTATTTATACTATTTGTTATTTTCGCAACTGTCCTTTTTGATTTCGGATCGGGACTGTTCGGTGATCGGATTGGGGAACGAGCAGGAAATATAGTAGCAATCCAACCCAACGTCCCGATGTCCGGCCTGAACTCTTCGAAATGGGAACAGCTGCGCTCGCGACAGATCGAACTTGCCGAGGCCGAGCTAGCGAAACTCAGAACAACGAACAACGAACTGCCGACCACCGTCATCCTTCCCGAATCCCCGATGAACTTCATGTACAACGACGATCGGGAGTTTCAGCGATTTATCGGCGATTTTGCCCGGCGAAACGACGTAAGCGTACTATTCAATTCGGCCGAGCCCGATTCTTCGAGTGACAAGTATTTTAATTCTGCCGTACTGGTAGGCCCCGACGGCAAAAAAGCCGAGCAGTACGACAAGATCTACCTATTGCCCTTCGGCGAAGCGGTCCCGCTGCCGCTGCAAAATATCGTTCCGGCGTTTGTCGGTACGTTTTCCTATGGCAGCGAATACGATCTCGTGCCGCTCGGCGATGCAAAGGCCGGAATAATGATCTGTTTCGAATCGCATTTCGGCGAACTCTCCCGCGAATACGTCCGCAACGGCGCCGACGCCATCATCGAGATGACCAATGACGGCTATCTCGGCCCGACCCCCATTCTCCGCCAGCATCTTGCAAACGCTGTATTCCGAGCCGTCGAGACAAATCGTCCAGTCCTGCGTGTGACCAATGTGGGGATCACTGCATATATTGACGAACGCGGCATTGTTCACGATCCCCTACCGGCCTATCAAGAAGGCACCCGCGTTTGGACCGTCAGCAAATCAGACGGTTCGCAAACATTCTATGTAAAATACGGTGACTGGTTCGCGTGGCTGTGTACATTGATATCGATAGGACTGATTGCGTGTGCACTCTTTCGAAGGCGGACGGCCAATGTCGATTAGCCGATTTAAGTTTATTTTTGTTCTCGTGTGCGGTGTCATCGGAATGGTAGGCGCATTCGGTCAAGCATATGTGATTCACAACTCATTGGTGCATTCGTACCCGTATAAGATGATGGGTATGCCACCGGCGCACTTTTACTCATGGATCGGTTCGATCGGATATTACATATCGGTAACAGCAAGCTTCCTATGTTTAATTAGCATTGGATGGATCAAAAGATATCTAATCCCGGTTGTGCCGGTCGTCATTTGTCCACTCGCATACTTGCTTACTTTTGAGATAGCTTTTCTTTTCAGCGAATTTTCTCCTGACGATATGCTTCAACGAAACTTCGACGGATACACCGGTGAGACCGTTCGACAAGCATTTGTTTTCGAAGTCCTTGGGCTGATATTTTGGGGAGCGGTTATTGGGCTAGTTATTGGGCTTTTTATATTTAAGGCCTCCGATCTTTTGATGAGTCGCCGACGGCGAGAACTATAGGAGCCGAGAAGAAAACGCCCGCCTGCGAAACCGGATGTAATAACACGTTCGCCGGCATCCGCAGTTTTCTCGATTCGGAATAAGTGATAGGTGTTAAGTAATAAGTGATAACTGGTCGGAAAGCTGAATACTGCTCGCGACCGTGATAATCTTACTTATCAGTTATCATTTTTCACTTATCACTTATTCCGGATAAAGACATGGAAATCACAGACCTGCAAACCAAATTCGAAGAGATCAAAGATAAAGTTGCCCAACTTGGGAGGTTTCTTTGACGCACCTACAAAACAGCTCGACCTCGAGCGGACTGAAAAACTGATCTCTGCTCCGGGCTTTTGGGATAACCAGACTGAGGCTCAGAAGGTTGTTCAGCAGCGCAGCCGCATCGAGCGAGCCTTAAAGAAACAGCAGGCGTTTGAGACCGGGGTCTCAGATGCTGAGGTATTGTTCGAATTTGCGGCAGAAGACCCGGATTCGGCCAGCGAACTAGAGCCTCTCATTACCAGGCTCGAACGTGAGGTCAACGCCGCCGAGGTCGAGAGCCTGCTCTCGGGCGAGACCGATATGAACAACGCGATCTGCTCGATACAAGCAGGGGCGGGCGGCACGGATGCGCAGGATTTTGCTCAGATGCTGCTAAGGATGTATCTTCGCTGGGCTGAAAAACACTCATTCAAGGTCGAGATTCTGGATGAGCAATCAGGCAGCGAGGCTGGTATCAAATCGGCGACTTTCCGCGTTGAGGGCGAATACGCCTATGGGCTGTTATCGGCCGAGGCGGGCGTTCACCGGCTGGTCAGGATCTCGCCGTTCAATTCCGGCGGCAGCCGCGAAACGTCGTTCGCCTCTCTATTCGTCTCGCCCGAGATCGACGAGAATATCGAGGTAAATATCGAGGACAAGGACCTCCGGATCGACACCTACCGCTCGTCCGGGGCGGGCGGCCAGCATGTAAATGTGACCGACAGTGCGGTAAGAATCACGCATATTCCGACCAATATTGTTGTAACATGTCAGAATCAGCGTTCGCAGATCCAGAACCGCGCCGTCGCGATGCAGGTCCTGCGATCGAAACTTTACGAGCTTGAACTCGAAAAACGTCTCGAAGGTGCAGCCGAACTCGAAGCCACAAAACAGGACATCGCTTTCGGTTCGCAGATCCGCAATTACGTCCTGCACCCGTACCGTATGGTGAAGGACACGCGGACAAAATACGAACGGACCGACATTGACACGGTTCTCGACGGCGACATCGATGATTTCATTAATGAGTTCCTTTTATACAAGAAAGTGAAAAATGAATAGTGAACAGTGAATAATGGAAGGAGGAACCCCGCGAAAAGAATCACCATTACGAAGTAAGAGCTACGCTTTTGGCGTGAGGATTGTCAGACTAAGCCAGTTCTTGATGACGGAACACCGCGAATATGTCCTCAGCAAACAGATTTTGAGGGCTGGGACCGCGGTAGGGGCTTTAGTTCGGGAAGCGGAGTACGGAATCTCCAAACGTGACTTCCGAAACAAAATGTCTATTGCCTTAAAAGAAGCGAACGAAACAGAATACTGGCTTTCGATACTTAAGGATACAGACTACATCACTGAAAAAATGTTCAGAAGCTTATCGGTAGACTGCGTCGAACTTATTAAGATGTTAATTGCGACCGTGAAAACTACTCAAGAGGAGTAATGCGATCACCGTTCACTGTTCACTTATTCACTATTCACTATTCACTATTCACTGTCGATGAAAGTTTGTCCCACATGCAGCGAGGTTTATAAGGACGACATTAATTTTTGTCTCGCCGACGGAACGACTCTGCTCAGCAAAAAGAAGAGCGGTAAGACTGAAAAACATTCGCGTTGGAATGATGTGATCGCGATCATCTTAGGTGCCCTGGCGCTACTCGTTTTCCTGTGTTTGATAACCAGCAGCCCCGATGACCGTTCATTTATCTCGACCGGCGGCGGCTCCGGCGCGACCAAAAACTGGGTCGGCGTGGTAGGTGCGAATATTGCCGCTGTCCTGATCAGCACGTTCGGCTGGACGGCTTACCTGATACCGCTGCTGATCCTGTTGATCGGTCTTCGCGTTTATCAATCGGATACGCTGGTCCCGCGTGCCTCGCGGGTCGCAGGGTACGTTTTTTTCGCTGTCTCGTTGTCGGCGCTGATCACACTTTTTGGCGGTTATGGAGCGATGGTTGGCGAGGCGGCAGCGCAAGGGACCGCCTATTTTCTGGGCACTATCGGCGCCGCAATCCTGCTGATAGCTGTCTTTGTCAGTTCGATCCTGCTGATCACAAACTTTACGCTTGCCGGCGTGCTTAGCCATTTTGACGTAGCGTGGGAAAATCTCAGGATTCGCTGGGACGAAAAACGTGCAAAGAGCCGCGAGGCACGCTCCGGCGAAATATCCGCCGCCCAGGCCCGTGCGGAAAAACGGCGTGACAAACGCGATCACGCCCCCGAGACGCTGCCGCCCACCATCTCAGTGGGCGATGTTGAAAAGATCGCCGCTGCCGCCGCCGCGGCTGGCCGAGTCTCTCTGCCGTTCGAAGAAGACGGTCCGAACTCCGTCCCGACCATCGATGCCGGCGAAAACCCTTACGAAACGGTCAAAGTAGCTGATCCTTTGCCCGAATCGACAAGCGTTGCTCAAAAGCCAAAATCTAAGACGAAGGCTGCCTCCACTTTTGAGGAAGATGCGGACGACCTCATCGAAACGCCTGCCGAACCGGCCGTTGCGCAGACCTACGACAATTACCGCCTGCCCACGCCGGAGTTTCTGACGCCGCCATCGGCCCGGATCGAGCAGGATGAAAAGGAACTGTTGGCTATCGCGAAAGAACTTGCGACGAAAACCGCCGAATTTAACGTCGGCGGCCGTGTCGTCAATATATCGAAAGGGCCGGTCGTTACGACGTACGAATTCAAACCGGATGCGGGCGTAAAATATTCGCGTGTTACCGGCCTGGTTGACGATCTGTGCCTTGCTCTCAAGGCTCCGTCGATCCGCATTGACCGAATACCCGGCAAGGCCTTCGTCGGCATCGAGGTGCCCAATCGCAAACGCGAAACGATCTTTCTTCGCGACGTGATCGAATCTCCGAAATTTACCGGTTCGGATTCGCTGCTGACGCTCGCTTTGGGAAAGACAATAGACGGCGTCAATTACGTCGCCGACCTCGCAAAGATGCCCCATCTGCTGATCGCCGGTGCGACCGGCGCGGGAAAATCAGTCGGTGTGAATACGCTCGTAATGTCGATCCTCTATAAAGCAAAGCCTGATGAGGTCAAATTCATCATGGTCGACCCTAAGCGGCTGGAACTCGGGCTATATGCGGATATCCCGCATCTCGCGACGCCGATCATCACTGACCCCAAGCGTGCAGCGATCTCACTCAAGTGGGCGGTCGTCGAAATGGAACGCCGATACAAGGACCTTGCCGGATACGGCGTGCGCAACATCGATGGTTATAACATCGAGGCGAAACGCCGTAACGACATCGAGATGTGGGATGACAGCGGCGAAGCGCACCGCATCCTGCCTTACATCGTCATCATCATCGACGAGCTTGCCGACCTTATGATGGTCTCGGGCAAAGAGGTCGAAGAATCGATCACCCGTCTCGCCCAGATGGCCCGCGCCGTTGGCATCCATCTTGTACTCGCGACCCAGCGGCCGTCGGTCGATGTGATCACAGGGCTTATAAAAGCTAACTTTCCGTCGCGTATATCTTTCCGCGTGTCGTCGAAGGTCGATTCGCGAACCATCATCGACGGTAACGGTGCCGAGAGCCTCTTGGGAAGCGGCGATATGCTGTTTCTGCCGCCGGGAAATTCTCAGGTCACACGCGTCCACGGAGCCTTTGTAAACGAGGCCGAGATCAAAAAGGTCGTTGATTTTATCAAAGAACAGGGCCGCCCCGAATACGACACGACCATCACCAAGAGCGAGGACGAACTCGACGACAGCGGCGATCTGCCGGGCCGTCGCGATCCGCTTTTTCAGGATGCCCTCAAGTGTGTCGTTCAGTCCAAACGCGGCTCGACCAGCCTACTCCAGCGGCATCTCCGGATCGGTTACGGCCGAGCGGCCGCCATCCTCGACGCGATGGTCCGTGAGGGATACATAGGCGAAATGGACGGCAGCACCCGCGCACGGCCTGTTTTGCAAAAAGCGTATGACGATTTGCAGGACATCTCGGAGGGTGCCTTAGGCGATGAGTAGACGTTGATATTGTAGGTGCCGCCGGCACATCGAACATTAGCCTGATGCAAGCGTCGGCGAACAGCAGAAGAATCCATTCCAGTGCCGCAGGCACCCGGAAAATTAGCCCGATGCGGAGCGTCGGGAATACGTTAAAACCCAATTTCACACCGCAGGTGTGACGAGAAAGAAATGGCACAGACTCATCTCCGTTTAAACGTGCATTTGATCTTCCACACAAAACAAAACCGACCCAGCATAAAGGCAGAATGGCGCGAGAGCCTGCATGCGTTTTTGGGGGGCTGCCTCAAAACTGCCGGATGCATTCCCGTAATAATAGGCGGGACGTATGATCATGTGCACCTTCTTGTCGGGTTCCGAGCGACTCACTCCGTCGCCAACATTGTTAAAGATATAAAGGTCGCTTCGTCGAAATGGGTACATGAACAATTCGGCTGTCGGGATTTTTCGTGGCAGGGCGGTTATTGCGCTATAACTGTAAGTCCGTCGCAGATTCCGGGGGTCAAACGGTATATCGACAACCAGATGGAACACCATGCCGTTAAGACCACCCGCGACGAATACGTCGAAATAATTGAGGCTGCTGAAATCGAGTATGAAGCGAAATACCTGTGGAAATAATGCATCGCCCCTGCAGGGCGTGACTGTTTCTGCTAATGAGCGACCCGACGCTTCGCATCGGGCTAATTTCCGTGGTGCCTTCGGCACTGATGACATTCCCGTTGCTCATTCCGAACGTCCTATGCTACCGCTAGACCGACCCGTGATATCTAATAAAATTATGGGCTGCACGATTCCGCTGGTGCTTGCCGTGGTTCTCGCAACCGCGTGTTCGGTCCGCGTCGAACACGCTGCTGAATCTCACTCACATTCATCCCAGGATTCCATCAACCTCAATACGGCCTCCGTCGACGAACTAGACCGGCTGCCCAACATCGGACGCAAAACCGCTGAGTCTATCATCGCGTTTCGCGAAGAGAATGGCCCGTTTCGCCGGACTGAGCATCTTATGCTGATCCGCGGGATCAGCGAGACCCGCTTCATCGAGATCAGAGACCGCATACGGACGAGGTGACTATTACAGAATGTCCCGAACCGCTTCCACGGCCAGATTTAGCACGGTTCCTGTTTTGTGGTTGGCGGCATTTTTCGCAGTTGGAATTGCCGCGGCATCTTATGTTGAATTAGATCAATACCTGCTAGCCGGGCTGGCGGGAATATCTGCCTTTTTGGCTCTTGCCTTTCGAGCGTCGACGGCGGCCACAGCACTGATCGTTCTCGCCTTTGCCGCAGCCGGCGGCGTCGCTTATAAGACGCAGGTTGAAAGCGTGCGGCCCGACCGGATCAAGGTCTTGTACGACAGCGGTATTGTTATCTCAGGTTCGCCGGTCGAGGTCGAGGGCGTCATAACGGGCCGCCCAGAGCCGTCCGCGGAAGGCCATTTTCTTACCATCCGAACCGACCGGATTCGCTATCGAGGCGAAGACCGCAAGACATCGGGTAATGTCCGCCTGTTTCTTCCAATATCAAATAATGATGTAGAGGCTCCGCGACTAAAGCACGGTTCCCGCGTTGTCGTCGCTTGCAGTGTCGAACGTGAAGACGAGTATCTCAATCCCGGCGTACTTCGCCGCCCCGAAATGCTCGACCAGATGGGCATCGACGCCAGCGGATCGATAAAAAGCGCCTTAATGATCGAACACATCGCTGATGAAAGCGTTTTCCGACCGTTGGCGTGGATCTATGACCGGCGAGCCGACCTGATCGAACAATTTACGATGGAGTTGAGCCCGGCCGCGGCTGGTGTGATGACGGCCTCGCTCCTGGGAGATAAACACTTTCTCGACAGGGAAACCGCACAGGTTTTTCGCGAGGGCGGGACGTTTCACGTTCTGGTGATCTCGGGGCTGCACATCACATTTATCGGCGGCCTACTGCTGCTGATCGTTCGGTCGGCAACGCGACGCCGTTCGCTGCAGTTCTTGATAACAATCTCGATCCTCTGGGCGTACGCTGTCGCGGTCGGCGCCGAGGTCCCGGTCGTCCGGGCGACGATAATGTTCACGATCGTGCTGATCTCATACGTACTATACCGACAGGCAAGTATGTTAAATTCGCTCGGGCTTTGTGCTCTGATCCTCCTTGTGTGGCGTCCGTCGGATCTCTTTAATGCGTCCTTTCACCTCACGTTCGTCAGTGTCGCCGCAATCATCGCAATTGCGTACCCATTGATCGATGGCATGCGAAAGATAGGGAAATGGGCGCCGACCGAGCACGAGCCGTTTCCACCGGCATCGCCCGATTGGTTTCGGCGATTC
>JBGSXN010000257.1:0-10822 GCA_041751355.1 Pyrinomonadaceae bacterium | reverse complement strand
GCAGGTGACGAGATTCCTTTTACTCAGCTTGCCGGTGGTTCATTTATTAGAGTGACGAATACCGATCCGAGCCAGTTGCCGAGAACCGGAACGTCGACGACCGGGCCTTTTATCGCTGAAGACAATCATAGTGCGAGTATCAGTGACGACGGCAACGTGATCGCTTTCGTTTCGACCAGGGACCTTGTTCCTTCGATCGGTAATCCGTTTCCTACTGAAGACAACGACGAAATATTTACATTCATTCGAAGTACGGGAACGCTGAATCAGGTGACTAAGACGCCACGTGGCGTGGTTTCCAATCCTATCTATAATAAACACCCCTCGATTTCAGGTAATGGACTGCGCGTTTCATTCGCGAGTACTGGCGATAACCCGATAGTCGGGATGACGGGTGGTAATAACCCGCTAGCCAGTCGAAACGAAGAGATATTTTATACAGACCTTGACGGGGCCGGGGCTCCGACGGGCACCCGAAAGCAGGTCACGGTCACTACGCCAACGAATCCGGGCGATCCGGTCAATATTCTGGATATCGGCCGGCGAATGAGCCGTGATGGCCGCTATATCGCATTCGATTCATATGCCGATCTGGCTAACGAGAACAGCGGTACAAATTACACATCCTTTGCACTTTATGTCTATGACACTCAGTCAGATACGTTCCGACGAGTCGGGCCGCGAAGCGATGCTGACGAAGGTGCATCAGGCGGCGACGTAGCCCATTATCCTGGCTTTACAGACTATGATGCCGGCAGCACACCCCAGACTTTAGTTCTAACTACCCGGCTTAATATAAAGGCTGACGGTACGGTCGCGGCAACCGCGGCTGACGGGTTGAACCCCGACGTTGTACGTCCGGCACAGTTATATTCGTATACCCTAAATCAGCCGTCGACGACTGCGACCTTCACACGGTTGGCCAGGTTCCCGGCTCCTAATACTTTCATTGCGTCCACTCAACTGCTAACCAGCAATACCCTCGAACGAAGTGCGTTTAATCTTGCCCTGACCGAGTTAGGAACGGGTAATTTCGATCTGCAGTCAGAGGTTTTCTACTTCATCGTTCCTGAGGTCACCGCAGAAGCGAGCACTCAGGTAAACGTCCTGACAGGAGCCAGCGGTATGGAGGTCCTTCCGGCTCCACCGCCAACGCCGACACCGACGCCAACGCCGACGCCGACCGGAACTCCGACACCGACGCCGACGCCGACCGCTACACCTACACCGACGCCAACGCCGAGTCCAAGTCCGACGCCTCCGCCCGTAACTGTTCCCCTTAAAGGCATTTCTCCGGGGTCGTTGGCGGTTGTCGACTTTGTTGCCGACCAGGGGCCGCCGATAGTTCCAAGGGTTGCCGTTGGTTCACTCAAGCGAAACTTTACGCTACCGCTCGAGCTTAGCGGCGTTAGTTTGACGATAAATGGTGCGGCTGCCGGAATTAAATCAGTGGGACCGGGCAGAATAGTTTTTGTCGTGCCGATAGGCATACTTAGTTCGCTAACGGGAACGTCATACCCCGCTGTCCTGAATAATAACGGCGTCGTTTCGAAATTCTTTTTCTCGGTCGTCCCGTCGCAGCCCGATATCTTTAACCGGGCGATGATCCTCGGTCCCGAAGGCCGAGCCAAGCTGTTTAATGTGACGAATACCGTCCACCTGACCGAACCCTTCGTGGTGCGTACTGTCCTGCGTCGTGGAAATCGGCTCGTTCCCTCAGTGCTCAGGCTCTATTTGACCGGGGTCGAACGCGTTTCCGGGTCGATGATAAGCGTCAGGATCGGCGATAAGGTCATTCTCGGGCAGAGTATTACATCGGCGCCCGTATTGGTTGAGCCCGGCGTCTACACTTTTGATTTTCTATTGCCGGCGGATCTGCAGGGGTCTGGTGATAATCCGATAGTGGTTACCGTCAACGTGGAAGGGACCAGTTTCTTTTCAAGATTTGATGATACTTCCGCTCGGGTCGAGATACTTTGACACCCATTGTGATCGTTTTAGTGGATTAAAGGCGGGCCGTTCCCGCCTTTTATCGTGTAAATGACCGCTTTTGCACGAAGTTCGGCGGTGGGCTATAATAGCTTAGCTTTGTCACTACCGCTATTTTCAGAAATCCAATGTTTTTAGCAGTTTATTCTGAACATTAGACAAAAATCGCGCGCTCCGTGTCGCACCAGCCGCGTCAACAAAATATATATGGCAGCAAAGGATGTTAATACGATGAAGATCGCTCCGAAGGTGTGGAAAAACGGCGAGTTTATTAACTGGGATGACGCCCAGATCCACGTCATGTCACACGTCGTCAATTACGGCTCCAGCGTTTTTGAAGGCATTCGCTGTTATGAGACGAGTAAGGGATCGGCGGTTTTTCGGTTGACCGAACACATGCAGCGACTGGTGAATTCGGCCAAGATCTATCGTATGGCCCCTGAGTTTAGCCGTGACGATTTTTGCAACGCGACGGTGAAACTCATTCAACATAGCGGCCTGGAATCCTGTTACCTCCGGCCCATCATCATTCGCGGGCTGGATATGAATAAGCCGTCGTTCGGCGTTTATCCGCTCAACAGCCCGATCGATTCGTATGTTGCGGCGTGGCAGTGGGGAAAATATCTCGGAGAAGAGGCCCTTGAGAGCGGCATCGATGTGTGCGTATCGAGCTGGACCAGGATCACGTCGAATTCCCTGCCTTCGATGGCGAAGGCCGGTGCGAATTATATGAATTCGCAGCTAATAAAGATGGAAGCCGTGCTCGGCGGTTTTTCTGAGGGCATCGCCTTAGACGACCGCGGCTATGTGTCAGAAGGCTCGGGCGAGAACCTTTTTGTCGTCAACGGCGGTCGTCTCATCACCCCACCTTTGGGAGCGTCCATCCTGCCGGGTATCACCCGTGATTCGGTTATCCAGATTGCCCGTGAGCTCAACATCGAGGTCGTAGAGGCTCAAATTCAGCGAGCGGCGCTCTATCTCGCTGACGAGGTCTTTTTTACCGGTACAGCGGCCGAGATAACACCGATCAGATCGGTCGATCGTATAACAGTGGGCGCCGGACGACGAGGCGAAATGACCGAACGCCTGCAGGAAGAATTCTTTAAGATCATCGACGCAACGCGTCCTGCTCCTAACGGTGCCGATTGGCTGACATTTGTAAACACTGAGGGCGAAAAAAAAACGGCCGGAGCTTAGTTGAGGCAAAAGACTGATGATGTCTGAATAGCCAGATACAGCCTCAGCGCACTCTGCGAGCCCCTCCGCGATCTCTGCGTTAGATGTGTGTAAACGCAGAGATCACAGAATTTACGCCGAGACCGCAGAGAAGGTTTTACTGCCGATTGCGTGAGCACCTCACACTGTTTCGTCCTTTTAGATATCCTCAGTCTTTGATGGCACCACCATTTCCTCACGGCTGATTGTTCCACATGATCGTCCGCTTCTATCGCACCTTCATTCTCGAGATCACCGTTTTCATATGCGGGGCGCTCGTTATGATATTCGAGATAATCGGGTCGCGCATTCTATCGCCATATATCGGAACTTCGACATATGTATGGACCAGCTTGATCGGTATCATACTCGCTGCTCTGAGCCTCGGTTACTGGCTCGGAGGCCGGCTGGCCGACCGACGCCCGGACCCGAAATTGCTCGCCGCCGTTATATTTACAGCCGGCGGTCTGATCTCGGTTACAGTGCTCATAAAAGACGTGGTTCTTTCATCGATAGCGGGCATACCATTGGGCCTGGAACTTAAAGCGGTCATCGCTGCGATACTCCTTTTTGCTCCGGCCAGTATTTGCCTCGGGGTCGTCGCTCCGTTTGCCGTTAGGCTAAAAATGACCTCGCTCGACACAACAGGCAGGACAGTTGGCCGGCTTTATGCCCTGTCGACCATCGGCAGCATTGCCGGTACGTTTGCTGCGGGCTTTTTTCTAATACCATTTGTAGGGAGCGTCAGGACGCTATACTTTGTTGCCGGCGGCCTGATCGTGCTGGCCCCGCTGGTCGCTCCGCTGAAATTCTCACCTCGCAATATCTCAGTTGTTTTGTTGTTTATTCTCGGTGTAGCGGCAAGCGAGGTTAACATCTACGTACTGCGCGTCCACCTCGAAGTTTATGACGCGGATACGGAATATACCCGATTCAGGGTTTACAACTCGACCGACCCGAAAACCGGGAAACAGGTACGTGCTCTCGCGACCGACCCCTATTTTGTTCAATCGGCCGCATTTGTTGACAGCGACGAGCTAGTGCTCGAATACAGCCGCTTTTACCACCTGATGCGGCATTACCAACCCCGGATCGGTAAATCGTTGATAATCGGCGGTGCCGGATATTCCTTTCCAAAGGAACACCTCAAGGTCTACCCCGACGCCCAACTCGATGTGGCCGAGATCGACCCCAAGATGACCGAGATCGCCCGCAAATTTTTTGGCCTTAGGGACGACCCGCGGCTGACCATTATTCACGAGGACGCACGGATGTACATAAACCGTGCCGAGACGGGCCAATACGACGCGGTTCTGATGGATGCCTTTGGCTCACTTTTCAGCGTCCCGCACCATTTGACCACGGTCGAGGCCGTTCGGGAGATAAGTCGGATACTAAAGGATGACGGCGTCGTAATATTCAACCTCGGCTCGGCAATCACCGGCCCGAGCAGCGGGTTTTTGCAGGCAGAGTTGCGAACCTATCAGGAAGTTTTCCCTCAGGTCCATCTTTATAAAGTGCGTTCCGAATATCCTGATCATCGTCTGCAAAACCTGATAATCGCCGCATCGAAAAGTCCGTCTCCGGCCATATTCATTAGCGAAGACCCCCAGATCGCCTCACTGCTGACGCATCTATATACATCGGAACTTCCGCTGGAACGAAACATCCTGACCGACAACCTCGCACCTGTGGAATATTACAATTCGATCGCTCAGAACATATATCTAACAGACCGGCGATAACCCTGACAGTCGCCAAATCGTTGATTTAAGACGGTTCGTTGTTTACTGAGAAATAACTCGATGCCCTCTTACTGAATTTCCATTCCCTTTCAGCAGCCAGGCTTCTCCGGCATCGATCGAATCGAAAGACCTCAGATCCAGGCCGGCAGTGCGGGAAACTTTCGAGATCTGTTCCTGGCTGCGGGCATGGCCGGGAAGGCTGTCGACGATGGCGATCCTAACGTGTCGGGAGATCGCGTTTCGGATGATGTACGAAGCGATCTCGTAACAATCCGTACTCCCAAGCACCGGTGTCTCGGTATGCAGCAACAATCGCTCATGCCCGTTTTGCCTGAGACGCTGGACTATCTCATTCGTGTATTCAATTATCATATCAAAGCTGATAACATCAGACTCAACACACGCGTATAAATACCCTTTACGCTCCTCGATCGTCAATTCATAATCCAGGGTGGCCACAAAAACCCCCTCCTTACCTAATGCCGATTATCCCAGACCCACTCCACCCTCGATGTATTGTGTTATACAAAGCACATTCGAGTGCGAATGACTTTTTACGATAACTGTAGAATTTTCTTGTGAAAGTTTTTGCCACGAATGTCATATGTAATTGAATAACAATAAAACTTGGGGTTACAGTAGCGGGCGAAAAAGTCCTAGGAACTGTAAGTCGCCAAACCGATTTGAAAAAAGTTGAGCGTGTCGAACGAAAAACTCTTGACAACAGTTTCGAATGAGAGCATATTCTTGTCATTCAAGCATTACTTCCGAGCGGGTGAGGTGTCGATCAGGGCGGTCGACAGCAATCCTCAAAAAAGTGGTCCGAGGAGATCCCATGCATTACTCCCGAACCTTGGCACTTAACCATTTAGCTTGAAACTGAGAAAATCCCAGGCAGTTCCTCCGATTCCCGCAGTTTCCAAAGCTCTTAGATCGAGGGGCGATTTGTAATCGTTTACAAGTGGGTTATGCGGCTATGCGTGTCTGTATTGAATTTGAATTTCAAATTTGTCAGTTGGAAAACGGCAAGACCCCGACGGCAACGTCGGCCATCAGCCGCATCAGGTCCCAGGCATCGGCCGCTGCAATCGCGACAAACTTAGCGGAGACCTAGCCGGTCTGTACTGGGTCTAAGGCGTGAGAAACGTCACGCGCTTTTGGCGGTTTATTCGAATAACAATGTACCGGATGTACCTTGGCAATTAATGCACGCGGCAAATAGACTGTTGAACAATCAAAAAACTCCAACAGTTCCTTTGCCCATAAATCAAAGTAGGAGAAATACTATGCCAGAAAAAGAAGTGGAATTTTCTGAAAACGGCGGAAGACTGGAAATTGTCTTTGACATCGGTGAGAACAAAACCGGCGTGAGCAGTTTCTTTCTCTTCGACAAAGATGACAAAAGATTGCAGCGTCAAGAAACAACAAGCACTCTTGCGACATTTCAAATAAATACCGCACCCAGCGATCTTGATGAAACTCTGCTGATGGTGAACACAACTATTAACGGCGCCAAGGAGCCCGCTCAAAGATGGGCTTTCACGGTGACGATCAAACAAGACGGCGCATCGATCGGTGTTTTCGAATATCCTGACTCCAGCGGAGAAGATCCGGAAACTTTCAAGAGAATTCTCGTTATGAGAACCAAAGAATTTAAGTTGAAAGCAAAATGAAAATCAAAATACTTATACCGAATTTAGTTTTTCTCGTCGGCTTGCTGACTTTAAATGTAATCGCCCAAACCTCGCCGGTTAAGATTAAGGCTACTCCCCCGACAAATCTTCCACCATGCGAACAGGGGGTTGAAAAAACTGTCGATAACGGAATGACGGTGACAGTTTTCACGGCCAGAATTCCGAATAGCGTAAAGCTCGACTTCGTCGGCATTCGCTGGAGCTCTGAGGGTGATAATTATGTGTTTAGGTTTCAAGCCAATTCAGGTTTTTGTCGAATTACAGCGGAAGGATATGAAATCGAATTTTCGGGTTCGCCTGCCCCTGTTATAAATTTGGCAGTCACCACGCCGACGGCTACACCGATTCCGACCGGCGTTGACACCGGTCTTTCCCTTGCGGAGGAAATAACAAAAGCTACGGAAGAGGCGGAGAAAGAAGGCAAAGAAGTCGACTTAAGTATTCCGGAAGCGCCCGGATTTACTATCTTGGGACTTACTCCGCAGGAAGTCACTCGCCCGACGACGCCGCGTCAGTTTGCGACTACATTAATAAACAGCCTCGACCGAAACGGAAATTTCCAAACCGGAATTGCGATTGATACCGCTCCGTATCAATTATTTTTCGGCAGGCGGGTAAATCGCGACCGGGATTATATACCTCCGCAGGAGGACAAGCCTATCGAAAAAAGAAGTCGTGAAACATTAAAAGGTTTTTTCACACGCCTTTTGTGGCGGACGCAGTTTTCGCTTGCGACGACCAAAGGTACGACTGAAACCGATAAATCCGCCCGAATCGGCGCAGGCTTCAATTTTACCTTCTTTGATTTTGGTGATCCTAATACCGACTTCAGGCTTAGAGAATGTAATAACAACCTAAATTTTAAGCTGGAAGATAAAGCATACCAGGATTTGGGTTTCACCAACAGGAACGATCCGAGAATCAAACCCGGCGATGTCAGAAAAGCCAACGCTAGAATGATGTTTCTGATCACGCAGGATTTTATCCTCAAGCAATATGACAAATGTATAGAGGAATCTGAAAAAAGAAATATCGGCAAATCTAGCTTTGGCGTGGGCACTGCCGGAAGTTGGATAAGCAAGAATGGTGACAGCTCTACATTTACCAACAATGGGCAGGGACTCTGGGCTTCTCTTAACTATGGATTTGAGGGAATCCCCGGTTTACGATGCACAGAAGATGAAATTGAGGATGAGACGAACCGGTGTATTACGCCTCAATTAATTTTCCATTTCCGCAGGCGCGTTAAGGAAACAGTCCCGGATCCTTTGCTGGCTGGTATGTTTACGACTAAAGATTCCAATTTATTCGGAATGCGTTTGCGATTTGGAGTTCCGAAATGGTCACTCAACTTGGAAGGAGTTTATCGGGGAGAACGATTTGCGGGTAAGAAATCCTCAAGCAATTTCGAAATGACATTCGGTGCTGATTATAGACTTGCGGCAAATCTTTATCTGAATTTTTCCGTCGGCGGCGAAACGAAAGAAAGCAGCATTCCGGGAACGGGTAAAGTTTTTATCAGAACCTCATTTAATTGGGGAACATCGCAAAAGCCCCTCAATTGAGTGGTGAAGTTATTCGGTTTGCCCCTTTGTATACCCGGTGGTGTGATTTTGAGGGATGAGGGATCGAAATTTCTGTCCTTCCCTCGCAAAGATAAAACAAGATAGATAAGGAGAGGAAACTAATATGCAGAAATATTATTTGGTCGGCGGGACCTTTTTAGTCGTCTTTTGGCTGATTAGCTGGGCAGTTACTAAAAACCCGAATCCATTTGCGATGGCAAAAGGAAAAGGCGATAACAACGAAAACCCTAATCATAGTGCCTCGTTGTTCCAGATGCTTCTTTTTACGATGCTTACCGTCTTTGCTTACACGACAGTATTTGCCGCTCGGGCTTTTGAGAATGGTGGAGCTGGACTTTTGGCGACTTTGAAGGATGGAAATAGTTGGCTCAATGTTCCAAGTAATCTTCTGATATTGATGGGTATTAGTGTCGGAACGGCGGTCGCCAGCCGCGCCATTAAAGTTGAACAAGCCAAAGCGGGCATTTTACCGGTAGAGGACAAGAGCAGTTTGACAAGTAACAGAGACGGCAAGACCGATTTGGTGAAAATTCAAATGCTTATTTGGACGGTGATCGCAGTGTTCGTTTATCTGCAAATTCTGTGGCAATTCATGGGGCACCACTGTTACGCGATAACCGAAGGCTGTCCGAAAGAATGGGGCAACGCCCTACCCGATATTGACACGGCTTTTATGGTACTTCTAGGCATATCGCAGGGCGGACATGTGGTCAATCAACTGTCGCAGGCGAACGCGGACAAGACTGATGGAACTAAAAAAGACGAATGACAGGGGGGGACAGATTGACCTTATTGGCTTCGTGAAGTTCGAGTTTCAATCCGCTTGTTCCACTGGTTTCGACCGTAATGAAATTTAACGAAGTCTGTTTCATCAAAAGCCAGCGCGTTGGCCAATGGAGGGCGATCTATACGTTGGGTGAGTTTATTGAAAAAATGTCGCCTGATATTTCGGAAGTAAATGACTAAAATATGACCGAAGATCAAATTAGTAAATTAAGAGGTCAGTTAAGCGATATATATGCAAACTATCGGAATGTCGCCTTGTCCAAGAAATACTACGAGTTGCGGCTTTCACGAACAGAGCGATTGAATTTTTGGTACGAGGTGACTTTAGCTGTGGGCACATCGGGAACGGTAGCGGGTTGGGCTTTTTGGAAATTTCCTGTTGCCGATACCGTTTGGCCTATTTTCGGCGGATTCGTAGCGGTCTTGTCAATTATTAAGTCGATTGTCGCATTTGCACCCAGAATCGAACGGTTTACAACACTGGCTACATACTACGGCACCTTACTGATTGATTTCCAGATATTAATATTTGAAATCAAAAGGAAGGGAAATCTAGATGCAGTTGGTCATAAAGCCTATTCTGGATTGATCAATAAACTAAAAACGCTTCCAGCTAAAGAAGTTCCTGATCCATCCGAAAGAGTCCTTCGTAAACTCGTTGAACGTGTGAATCGCGAAATTCCGGTTAAGAGTCTTTGGTACCCATAGTGTTTACATAAGGAGAAGATATGCAACAAGAAGAGAGTAAAAAACCAGGAAATTATGATCCGATTCCAGAAACGCCAACACATGAACCACCAATCATACCCGGTGAGCGAAAGGATCTACCAGACGATATACCATGCTTTGAAGAACCCTCAACTGTGGACACGGGCATATTAATTTCGCCCGACGGATGGGATAACCCGTGGGAAACGCCGGGTGATGGAAACGACAGCGACAGCGGTTTAGGTAAAGGGTAATTTGATTCGCTTAGTCGGCGAGTGGAACACGATCCACGCGGTCACGGTGGGTAAATATTATTCAACCGCCCACTACCGTAGGCGGTTCTGACAAGAAGAACCAGCGCGTCGGCCAATTGAGCGCGACCTATTCGATAACCGTCGGTTAGTTTTGTTAGTGAGGTAAATACTAATGCAATATACGTTAACCAGAAACGAGGCAAGAATAATTCGAGCAATGAACGATGAGGACGGAGCCAATTTTCACGAACTGGCTTCAATGGCCCAGATGACGCCGAATGAGGACAGCGAAGTAGCTCAGCTTTTGGCAAAACGGGAGTTTGTAAACTATGACGAAGCCGACCGATATTTATATCTTACTGAACAAGGACATGCAGTACGTGAGGCACTTGTAAAATCTTCCCTTAAAAGTTCCCAATCGTATGCAGAGCCATCGGTTTCAATAGTTTCAGACGAAGAAGCCGCTGCGGAATCTCCTTTGGATGCGATGGATTCAGCAGAATTAGAAGCCGCATTTGAAGGGGAAATTGGGAAATTAGACTAACACAGGTTCCGGAGGTAGATAATGGAGATTCTTGTAACGGGTGTGACGGCGGCGCTACTAACATTGTTCGATTTAGACCGGACGTTTTATGTACCTTCTAAGTTGCAACGTAAAGTCGCTCTGCGCGCCTGGTGGTTCAGTTTTATTGTCATCAATGGACTTTTAGCGATACTTTTGTATTTTATCGTTAAGGATGTTGATGCCCTCAAGGATATGAACATCTGGCTTAAGGCGGTCGTCATTGGGATTAGTTATCTTGCCCTGATCCGGCTAAAATTTGCTACTTTCAGTTTTCAGGGAA
>JBGSXN010000256.1:0-13727 GCA_041751355.1 Pyrinomonadaceae bacterium | reverse complement strand
ATCACCCTGTGCCATCAGCACGAACGGGACACTGACCTGATTACCGGGTACCGTAGAAGCATTCTCAACCCTCAAATTGCTAGGAGTTCTCGTAGGTGTAGGTGATACTGTCGGACTCGGACTCGGCGTTGCCGTCGGCGTTGGGGACGGCGACGGCGCCGTATCGCTGGTCGCCGTGATCGCCCTTGAGAATTCAGATGTATTCGCCAGCTCGGCGTTATCCGTCGCGGTTGACGTGATTATCATTTGCCCCGCGGGCGGAACGATCGGAAGGATGGCGGTGAATGAAGCGTTGCAATCTCCGGCTGTCGTAACCATCTCCAAAGCTCCCAGGTATGTCTGGCCTTCGCCAAACCCTGACGGGTCCGCGGCGGCGCTGGCAAAGAACTCAATGTAAAAGCTCGTATTTGGCGTGCTGTTCAGCGTGCCGGTAATTGTCGTATTGCCTCCGCTCACCACAGCGCTCGTCAGAACCGGATAGTTTTGCAGCGTGTTAGCACCCGTATCAGCATCGCATGGGTCATTTGGAGTAACGCCGTCATCTTCAAGATCGATGCCGAGCCCGCCATTAGAGAAGATCGAGTTTGAGATAATGCCCTTCTTGATAGACACGCCACCGGCGAAAACCACGGCGACGCCATCGCCTCCATTATGAGCGATGGTATTTGCATTGTTTGGATTAAACCCGCCGCCGATGATGTTCGGGCCCGAGCCGAGAAATAGCATTCCATGCCCACCATTGCCAAGCGGGCCGGAGTTCGCAGAATTGCGCCCGACAAGGTTGCCGGAAATCTGATTGTTAGCTGCTGTTGCCCCGGTGACAAAAATGCCGTGCTGAGTGTTTCCGGAAATGACGTTGCCCGCTCCCGCATCAGTTCCGCCTACCGTATTGTTGTTCGCTCCGGAGAAGATGAACACACCGTCTTCACCGTTTGCCAGAGCCACGGTGCCATTGACATTAGTGCCGATATAGTTACCCTGTACCCGGTTCATCGTTGCCCCACTGCCAAACAACTGAATACCATCATCGTCATTGCCGGACAGGATGTTGCGCGCAGCGACCGTCGTGCCGCCGACCGTATTGTTGGAAGCGTTGTCAATATTCACGCCGGCGTCGCTGTTGCCCAGGTCGGCGGTGCCATTTACATCAGTGCCAATAAAATTGCCCTGCACCAGGTTGTTCATCGATCCGCCGCCGATGAGCACAACACCGTCATCGTTATTGCCGGAGATGACATTGCGAGCGCCGGAGGCGGTACCGCCGACCGTGTTCCCTGAAGCGTTGGAAACCTCGACGCCGTCGCCGGCGTTGCCCAAATCGGCTGTGCCGTTGACGTCGGTGCCTATAAAGTTGCCTTGCACCAGATTCCCGGTCACACCGCTGCCAACTATAAACACGCCATTGTCGCCGTTGCCGGAGATAATGTTTCGCGCGGCGGCCGTCGTCCCGCCGATCGTGTTGGATTGGGCGCCGTCAACAATGACTATGCCATCGTCGCTATTACCAAGGCCCACGGTGCCGGTAACGTCCGTGCCGATGAAATTACCTTGAACGACGTTACCGTTCGAGCCGTTATGAGCGATCACGATTCCATCGTCGTTGTTCCCAGAGATGACATTGCGCGCGCCTGGGGCCGTACCGCCGATCGTATTGTTGGCCGAGAAATCGATGAGCACTCCCCAGCGGCCGTTGCCCAGGTCCACGGTGCCGCTCGGATCTGTGCCGATGAAATTTCCCTGGACTGTGTTTCCACCATTCGTCAAGATATTGATTCCGTCGAGGGAAAAGCGGTTGATCGCCAGCCCCTTCACAGTGCTGCCGCCGGCAGTGATGGTAAGACCAACGGCTGCCCCAGCATTCGCACCGTTCAACTCTATTAACGGGGTTACCAACGCTCCTTGTGTCGTTCCGTCGATCACAACGGCGTCGGTAATGGTCGGAAGAGCAGACGCAGGTGAGATCGTGTGCAAGCCGCCGCCGGGAATTGCGAACGAAATAGTTTGTACTCCCGCTGTCGTGTTTGAACAGTTGATCGCCTCGCGAAGACTGCCAGCTCCTAAATCCGCTGTTACCGTCACAACAGTTGAGCAGCCTGTCGGCGACGGTGATGGGCTCGGACTCGCCGCCGTCACCTGGATGCATTGCGAGAATTCTGATGTATTGCCGGACGGATCGGTGGCTGTTGCGGTAATGAACTTCCCGACGGGCACCATCGTCAGGGACGAAGAGCTAAACGTTCCGGTCCCACTTGCGGTCGTAACAGCATCGAAGGCGCGGGAAAAAGCTTGCCCCTCGCCATGACCTGATGGATCGCACGAATCGTTCGAAAAAAGCTCGATCCGGTAAGTTGTACTTGGGGCGCTGTTGATCGAACCCTCAACGGTTGTAGAACTCGCACCTGTTACCGCCGATGTAAATACCGGAAAATTCTGCAGGTTGTTTGGGCCGCTATCTCCGTCACCAGCGTCATTAGCCGTTACGCCGTCGCCACCGAGGTCGATGCCCAGTAAGTTGTTGCTGTGTATGGAATTACCGAGGATCGCATTCGCATTTCCGGCCGACATTCGAACACCGTCTCCGTTGTTGAACGCAATTATATTTCCTTCGTTTGGGCCGGTGCCTCCTATCGTGTTACCAGATGCGGGAGAATTTCGAAAATCAAATCCGCTTCCGCTGTTTCCAAGCGGACTTGTACCGTTAGCCGCGGTTCCAATGAAGTTTCCGCGAACCACGTTGCCCGTCGTTCCCGGGTCAAAAAAGCGAAACGCTGTATCCAAATTTCCCGAAACAACATTTCTCGCCCCGTTAGCCGAACCGCCGATCGTATTATTGCTGCTGCCTTCTCCGATGGTGAACGCCCTTAAAGTATTTGGAACGGCGACCGTGCCAGTTACGTCGGTGCCAACATAATTCCCCTGAACGACGTTGCCCGATGAGTTACGGAACCAGATGCCGAAATTTCCGTTTCCAGAAATAATGTTTCGATCGGCTGCCGTTGTGCCTCCGATTGTCGTTGTACCGGCACCGTCGCGAACCCAAACGCCCGTCACAGAACCGGGACTCAGCGCGGCATTCCCCGCGGCATTTGTACCGATCAAATTCCCCTTTACTTGATTATTAGTAGCACCCGGGTTAATGATCTCCACGCCATGGAAATTGTTTCCGGAGAGAAGATTGCGTGAGGCCGCGGTGGTCCCGCCAATAATGTTATTTGAAACACCTTCGATAAAGATGCCCGCTCCACCGTTTGGAAGACGTGTATCGCCCGCCTGATTCGTTCCGATATAATTACCCGAGATCGTATTTCCACCATTTGACTGAATTCGAATGCCAACATCTTGAAAACGGTTAATTATCAAGCCTCGAATCGTACTGCCACCGCCTGAGATCGATAAACCAGGCGTTGCTCCCGCGCTCTGGCCGTTTAGCTCTATAAGAAGAAGACCATTGAAACCGCCAGTCGGGTCTGTGTTTGCTGCCGTGCCGGGTTGGGAATAGCCGTTTATGTCGACCGGGCCAGTGATTACCGGCAGCGGCGATAGCGGGACAATTGTTTTGAGCCCGCCGCCCGGGATGTTGAAATCAATCGAATCTAATCCTGCCGATGCGTTAGCGTCGAGGATCGCCTGTCGTAAGCTGCCAGCCCCGCTGTCGTCTGTGTTTATGACAGTAAATGTTGCGAGCGGTGCTGACACGTCCGGCCACGCCCATTTGTCGCCTCTTTTTTTGAAGATTTGCGGTAAGCCCACGATCGACCCGCTTCGGATCGAGTTAAAGCTCTTGTGGTTCCTCGAAGCTGTAACCTCGCCGGCTTCCTCTGTACTGACTTCCCAATGCCAGGCGGTCAGGACGAATGCGGCGGTCATTACCGCGAAAAGAACGCGGATCTGAAAAATCTGGAAGCTGGTTAATCGCGAAGCGGATGCGGATCTCATAATGGTTTCTCCCGATCTGTGTGTGATTGCCTTAGCATGGAGCGTCCCTGATGTACCCAAAGAAGCCCAAATGCATATCCGGTTTTGCCGTACAAGGCGGAATTGAGCGAAGAATCAGGTCAATCGAAGCAAAAAAAAGCTCAAAAGCGGAAAATGAGGAGTATAATTTGGCGCATTCGCAAAGCTTAAGAATGAGTGAAGAGATAGATGTTACGCAGATGCTGGAGGCGATTGGCGCCGGTGACGCCCGTGCGCCCGAGCTTCTCTTGCCGGCTGTGTACGACGAGCTTCGCCGACTTGCCCATGGATACATGCAAAATGAGCGGGGCGACCACACGCTGCAGGCGACGGCACTTGTACATGAGGCTTATATTCAGCTTGTCGATTGGAAAAATGTTTCGTGGCAGAATCGGGCCCATTTCTTTGCAGCCGCGGCTCAGATGATGCGAAAAATTTTAGTCGATCACGCGAGAGAAAAAAATGCTCTCAAGCGCGGCGGAGGCTTGCGGACCATAGCTCTCGATGAGGCCGTCAGTTTTCCAAATAGCAATAATGTCGATCTAATGTCGCTCGACGCAGCTCTGAGCGAGCTGAATTCCTTTGATCCGCAGCAGGCAAAGATCGTCGAGCTGCGATTTTTCGGCGGACTAACTATCGAGGAGACGGCTCACGCACTGCATGTCTCCGATTCGACCGTCAAACGAGATTGGCAGATTGCCAAAGCGTGGCTTTTTGATCGTATAAAACCATAGCGTATGGACGTCAAACTCTGGGGAAGGGTTAAGGACATATTTGCCGAGACCGTCGATCTCGACGAAGCGAGTCGCGGTATGAGATTAGAGGTGCTGTGTGCCGGCGATGGTGAACTTCGCCGCGAGGTAGAAAAGCTGCTCAAGTCGAACGATCAAGTCGAGAATTTCATCGAGGAACCGGCTTTTTGTGTTTCCAGCGTAGTTCCGAATGACGATGAAGCCGCCGCGGGTAAGGTCCTCGGCCATTATCGTATCGTTCGCGAGATAGGCCGCGGCGGAATGGGTACGGTCTTTCTTGCGACCCGCGATGACGGCGAGTTTCAGCATGAAGTCGCCATTAAGGTTGTGAGCAGTGCATTCCTCGGACGTGAAAGTCTGCGGCGGTTCCGCCAGGAACGCCAGATCCTTGCCGGCCTCAATCACCCGGGCATTGCGAGACTGCTTGACGGCGGCGTCACTGACGACGGGCTGCCCTATCTCGTAATGGAGTATGTAGAGGGAGACTCGCTCACAAGCTATGTCGAGAAGCATAATCTTTCGATCGAGGAACGGTTACGGATCTTTTTGAAGATCTGTGGGGCTTTCGCATATGCACACGGCAATTTGGTTGTGCATCGCGATATTAAACCGTCAAATATCCTGGTCACCTCGGCGGGCGAACCAAAACTGCTCGATTTTGGTCTTGCCAAGATCCTCGATATCGAAGATCACGGGATTCGCACCGCTACCGATTTCAGGGCACTGACGCCCGCCTATGCGTCTCCCGAACAGCTTCGCGGCGACCCGGTCACCACCGCATCGGACATTTTTTCGTTAGGGGTGGTCCTCTATGAACTGTTGACCGGATCGCGGCCTTTTCACTCAGATTCGGTCCCCCTCGAGAAAATGGTCCAGATCGTCTCATCGTCTGAGCCGGCAAAACCAAGTTCGATTGCCGGTACTGCTAACGACGCCTCTTCTGACGGCACCACTCGCAGGCTGCGTCAGTCATTGAAAGGCGATCTGGACAACACAGTTTTGATGGCGATGCGAAAAGAGCCCGAGCGCAGATACCGGTCTGTCGAGCGGCTTGCAGACGACATCGAACGGCATTTAAAGGGCTTGCCTATCGCCGCCGCTGAAGACACCATCTACTATCGATCGTCAAAATTTGTAAAACGACATCGGATAGGCGTCGTGTCCGTCGCCGTCATCGTCCTGATTCTGATCGCCGGTATCGTGGCCACGGCGTGGCAGGGCCGCGAAGCGAGCCAGCAGCGGGCCCGGGCCGAGAGACGCTTCAACGAGGTTCGGCGGTTGGCTAATTCATTCCTTTTCGAGATCCACGATTCCGTCCAGAACTTGCCGGGATCGACCCCTACCCGGAACCTGTTGGTGACCAGAGCCTTGGAATATCTGGACAGTCTGGCTCATGAGGCAAGTGACGACTCTTCTCTTCAGAGAGAACTGGCGACGGCCTATGAAAAGGTTGGCGATATTCAGGGAAATCCGTATGTGGAAAACTTGGGCGACACCGACGGAGCTCTGGCCAGCTATCGCAAGGCGATCGCGATACGCTATGCCCTTAGCACGGATCATCCCGGCCTCGAGCCCGAAATAGAATTCGGTAAGAGCTATCGTTCGCTGGGCGACATTCTGGAACAGAAGGGAGACATCGGCGGCGCAATAGACGCTTACACCAAATCACTTGCAATTTTCGAGCGGCTGGATCGATCAAATCCGAACAATCTTTTGGTGCTCGATGAATTGGCCAGGGGTCATGAAGCGCTCGGTGATGGACTCGGCAGATCGGGCGATTCGGACGCGAAATTAGCATCCTACCGAAAGACCCTTGAGATCCGGCAGGCCCTGCTGGCGGACGACCCGGCCAACAAAAAGATGCTTCGCAGCACAGCGATCGCTTATATGAAGGTTGGCAGCTCTGAAGGACCAACATTCGATTCGAGGGAAGAAAACATACGTAAGGCGATCGCGATCCTAGAGGAACTGTCGGCCGAAGATCCAACGAATGCCCGCGGTCGGCGGGAAGTCGGTTTCGCGTACTATCAGCTTGGGAATCTCCTGACTCAGGCAAAGGACTTTCATGCGGCGCTGGAAGCCCGGCAGAAGGCGCTCAAAATTCGTGAGGCATTTGCCGCCGCCGATCTTAAGAACGCGCAGGCAAAGTTCGATCTGGCAGTTGGGCATGCCGACATGGCCGAGGCCCTGTCGAATACGGGAATTCTCGACCAGGCTCAACAGTACGCCCGCCAGGCCCTTTCCACTTTGCAGGACCTGGCGACCGCCGATCCCGGCAATGTTGTTTATCGTCGCAACGTCGCTCTCTGTTACGAAAAGATCGGTGACATTTATTTAAAGGAGGCTGCCGATGAAAAGCAGGCCGTAGGCCGTCGCCATAGGCAGTGGGCCGAAGCACGGTCGTGGTATCAGAGAGGTCGAGACATGTTCATGCAGTTGCGCACGGAGGGCGTCTTAATGCCGGTCGACACCGGCCAGCCAGACCGTTTCGCCGACAAGATGAAACAATGTGACGAAGCAGCTGCACGATTGAAGCTGGCGAAAGTTTGAGCCCCCTTTGTGTCAAGCTGTCGCCCGCGCGGCTATTCGAGCCGGAACGCCGTGTTGATTAAAAACTTCAGATAGCAGCAAACTGACCTCGCGGTTTATCCTTTGCGGAGGCGAATCTAAGAATGTGTTCGCACGGTGTCGGCGGCCTCTATGGGAACAGCCGATCTGTGCAGCCATTGTTCCGCTTTCTCCACGGTTTCGCAGGTCTTTATATGCAGGCCGCGATTGTTTCCAACGAGCTCTTCAAAGCGGTTCTCCTCCGCATGATGGTGCATGTCGACGACGGCGAATTCTACATCGGAATATCCTGAATAGGCTATGTCGGCAATCAGCGTGAAGGCACCGCCAATAGAAAGGGCTTCGATAATGTCCTTTACTACCAGGACACGTTGATAGCGGCGCCGTTGAAGCATCGCTATTATTTCGGCCCAATATTGTCTGGATATCTCATAACTGTTTCGTTCGCCTTTTACATAAACAAACAAATATGTCGGACGATGTTCGAATCGTATCTCATACGCTGGGTTCAACGCTGTTGCTGCCATAATAACTCCGGTATTCGCCCGGCAAGCGGGACGGCTGAGGCCGTGCCTCCCCGACGGCAGGATGCAGCGGAATACGGCCATAGTTTCAGCATAATTTAAACTGGTTGAGGGATACTTGAGGATTGGGCTCGTTTCTTATTCCGGCGCGGTGAGAAAATTAACTTGCCGACAACGTGAAAAGGAGGCGGCAAACAGAGCCGCCTCAAGGTGTTTCCGGCGATCTTCAGCCGGTCACATTAAAAGTATGAAGAAGAACCTGTAGTCATTCCATACCCATAAAATCGACATCCAGTTTATCCGCATCGATCGCGACGACACGCTGCGAGAATCGATAACGTTTCGAAACTACCGTGATAGTGGCCGATCCGCCGGGCACATCTTCGAACGTAAAGTAACCAAGCGAGCTGGTTGTCACAGTCCGGGATACCCCGGCGGAGTCCCTAATAGACACATTCGCGTTGCGCAATCCGCGGCCGTCGTCGGTCATCACCCGGCCTGAAACCATAAAGCTCGTTGCAGGCGTTGGCGTAGGGGTCGGCGAAGGCTCAGGGTCATCATTGATAATCGTAAGTGTTTGCGTCGCCGGTGTTCCGAGCGTTGCTCCGACAGGGCTACTCAACGTCAAATTTACTGTTTCATTTGCTTCAAAGATCGCATCATCGCAGATCTCGATAGTAAAAGTGCGCGACGCGACACCGTCGTCGAACGTGAGGGTGCCAGAAGCGAGGACAAAATCGATGCCGCTCGCGCAGCTTTCGCCGCCCGTCGCGGTTATTCCCTGCGATGCATAGTTGACCGTGTCGACGCCGTTTGTACCGCCAGTCCTCGTCACCGTGATCGATGCATTGCCGCCATTTTCGTTGATCTCATACGATGACATGCTGAACTGGATCGAAGGCTGGACCTCAAATGCTCCGATATCGGCCCCGTCGCCGCCGGCAGCATTTGGAATGTCAGGATTATCGACCGGTCTGGTATCCCCTCGCTGGTCGGCCGTCAGGCTTCCGGAGGAACCTTTATCGATCGCGGGGCCGCCTGGCAGGAGAGCGTGAGTTAATGTAGGTCCGCCGTTATCCGCTAGTAGGCCGAGATTCGGGTCTTGTCCCGTGATGTTTGTCGAAGTGTCTCCAGTAATAGTAGAACCGACAAGGCTTCTGATCAGATTATGGCCCTGAGAAACGACAGATCCTCTTACGTCCGGGGCCGTTCCGTCATCGGCGTTATTGGCAAGTATTGAGCTCTTTATATTTACGGGATTGCTCGAACTCGCACGGACTAAACCGCCGCCACCAAACGTGGCTGTGTTATTAACAACAGTGCTGTTGCTGATAGTAAGTATTGACGTCGATGTACCGGAAGCATGGATGCCGCCGCCATCGCGCTCGGCGGTGTTCCCGCTCATTGTGGAGTTAGATATCGTGATGGGCATCGCTGTCGAGATTCCGCCTCCGCGGCCCGTGGTCGTACTGCCTGATCGCGCTGTGTTGCCGCTGATCGTCGTAGCGTTTATCGTGACCGAACCGGTACCTTGGGCGTAGACCGCGCCGCCGTCCCCGGTCGTGTTGCTGTCGGAATTAGAAACGTTGTTCGAAAGAGTTGAACGATTGATGACCATAAATGGCGGACCAGTCGACGAATTCGGCTGGTAGTATATCGCTCCGCCGTGATCGACCGAGGAGTTTCCTGTTAGTGTCGAGTCATTGATCGTAAGCTGACCGGCGGACTGTAAGTTGATCGCACCGCCGCGTGAATTCTGCCCGACCCCGGTGGTCATGTTCCCGCTGAATATCGATCCATTGATCGTCATCTGCGTACGGTTATCGATCGCTCCCCCGCCGGCACCGTTGGAGGTGGAGTTACCGGTAAATGTCGAATTCGTAATGATCGTGCTTCCGCTGCCGGTACTGCTGATGGCTCCGCCCCCGGTTCCGTTCACGGCGGGCGCAGTATTAACGTTATTGGTAAATGTGGTGTTTGTTACGGTCAGAGATGATGTATTGCTGATCGCCCCTCCGACAGAATTCGTGTTAGCGAAGAAAACAGAATCCGATACAGCCAAAGTCCCGCTGTTGTTTATAGCTCCCGTCACAGCCTGTGTAAATGTGATGCCGCTGATCGTAACGTCCTCGGTCGCATTGATTGTGAAGATTCGCACCGCGTTGTTTCCACTTATGGTCAATAAGTTGGCTCCCGGACCCACGATGGTGGTTGCCGCGTTATCCGTTGCGTTGATCGTGATGACCGACGCGAGCGTGATCGTCTGCGGGCTGTTGAAAACTGCCGGGTCGAAAACAATGGTGTTCGGTCCGGCCGCAGCGTTGGCATCGAGGATCGCCTGCCGCAAACTTCCGGCGCCGGTGTTATTTGTATTGCCGACAACTATGCTGCCAGCCGGTGTTGGCGAAGGCGTTGCGGTTGGCGTAACGGTGGGAGTTGCCGTAGGTGTGGCAGTCGGCGTTGCCGTCGGCGTCGCTGTAGGGGTCGCAGTTGGCGTTGCGGTCGGCGTCGCAGTTGGCGTTGCGGTCGGCGTCGCTGTGGGAGTAGCTGTCGCTGTCGGCGTAGGCGTGGGTGTGCCTGTACCTGTACCCTCACTGAAGTGAACCTCGACTGAGCCTATGTCGGTTCCGTTTGCAGCATTCGGAATCAAAGGATGATCGATCGGTCTAATGACTCCCCGCTGGTCGATATTTAGCCCGGAGGTGATGAACGCTCCTTTGTCGATCACAGGGCTGCCTGGGTTGGGCACGTGGGTGAAAGTCGGGCCTCCGTTGTCCTGAAGCGGCCCGAGGTCCGGATCGACGCCGAGTATGTTTGAGTCGGTACTTCCTGTAATTACCGAGCCGAGAGGGTTTTCAATGAGGTTATGCCCCAGTGAATTCATCGTACCGAAATAGTCGGGACCTGTGCCGTTATCAGTATTGTTTCCGAATATAGATCCACGGACCGCCGAAAGGTCGGTGTCTCCAGAGTTATAATATCCGCCTCCCGCGATTGCGGCGGTATTGTTTGCCAGCGTGATCCGAGAGAACGACGGCGGTCCGGCGTTACCGTTGCCCGTCCTGTATATGCCGCCGCCAGACCCCGCCGAGCTGTTTCCGCTGACGGTCGAGTTCGAACCTCCCACGTTGCTTCCCGAGACAAATAGGCCACCACCGTCCCCGGTCATAGCCTGATTGCCGCTGATCGTACTGCCGAACATGTTAATGGTCCCTAGCGCCGTTATACTGATCCCTCCGCCGGCCGAAGCGGTATTACCGGACACGGTCGAATCCGTGAGGGTGACCCGGCCGACATTTGTATTAATGCTTATTCCGCCACCGCTGCCGGTAGTTGCTTGATTATTAATAATTCGAGACCGCGTGATGAGCAATTGCCCGGGATTAGCGGTGGCACCGCCGCCTGAGCCGGCGGTATTTTCCGAGATGATCGTATCATTGATCCTATAGGTCGCGGTGCCGGTGCCTACGGCGAGGCCGCCTCCGCTTTGCGAATCACCCAGGACCGTGTTGTTCGTGATCAGGGAATCGTTGATGGTTACATTCCCGAGAGCGTATAGACCGCCGCCTCGTCCGGTCGCGTCATTGTCAGAATTGGCTGTATTGTTGCTGACTACGCAGTTATTCAGCGTTACCGTGTCGTCAGAACTATTGTAAATCCCGCCTCCGTCAGCAGCCGCTGAATTTCCGGTCACCACTACGTTAGTAAGGGTCAGAACTCCTTGATTGAAAATTGCCCCGCCAAATGTATTGCCGGGACTCGATCCCACGCCGTTGCCTCCGGTCAGGGTCATGTCGGTAATGGTCACAGTCGGGGTTTCAGTTAACGTAAAGATCTTGCTATTGTTATTGCCGCTAATTGTCAGCAGGTTTGCACCCGGGCCGTAGATATTTGCGTTGGCATTGGCCGTATTGGTGAAAACGATATTTCCGTTTGTGAGCGTAATAGTCCTCGGCACACTAAAAACGTTCGGATCAAAGCCGATGGTGTTGGTACCGGTAGCTGCGTTGGCGTCCAAAACCGCCTGCCTCAAGCTGCCTGCGCCGCTGTCATTTGTGTTTGTTACGACAAAATCCAGCTGAGGTGTCGGGGTGATCGATGGGGTCGGCGTTGGAGTGGAAACCGGGCAGGTGCCGTTCACGTTCATGACGTATCGGGCCGCACCGAAGCCGATCGACTCGGTCGTGACAGGTGTGTTGCTCCCGCACGCCGGTGCACGAAGGTAGCTGGGACCTGACTGCGCCTCGCTGTTTCCGCCGATCATCAGCAGATTCCCCGCCGCGACTCCGCTGGGTGTGAAGACCTCCATTATCAATTGATTCGTTCCCGCAGGGACGGTCGCAACAAGCGGGATGTTCATCACGGTCAAATTCTGATTTGGCACGTCGACGATCGCCTCGCCGATCTGAGTGCCCATATCCGGATAATTACTCGGGAATGTGGCTCCGGTCTTTGCGTAAAGCCGAACAGTCATCGGCTGCGACGTTCCCTGTCCTCCGGCGGCACTTGAATTATCGATCCCCACGTCCACCGATGTGACGTTGTACCCGTCGTTAGCCAATATGCCGAACGACGACATATTAAACGCGCGATAATACCAGTTGTCATTATGTGTCTGTGATCCCTGCGGAATGCATCCGACTGTCTGTCCCGACTGAATCTCTTGTGATGTCGAGTGGGTAATGCGTGCCGGGCAGGCGGTGATCGCGCTTTCATCGGCTGCTACTTGCTGTTCTAAATACCGCAATGCCGTACCCGTCGTCATAAGGACAAGAACGGCTGCCAGCGGCACGAAATAGATCTTGTTCGATCGTTTTTTTAAAAATAGTGAACGCGGCTTCGAAGACAGATACGGGATTTTGAACATAAAAGGGCTCCTTGTCTGACGATTTGAGAAACGGTCATTTGCATATATATGCGTGACATCTTGAAAAAGTCGGACAAGAATTTTCCGCTTTTTGTCAGTTTTTATTGCCAGACAGCACCTTTTGTGTAATGTATTGCGGTCAAAAAGCTTTGTATTGCAAATAAAAACCCGCTAGAATGCATCCATCGGCTTTAATTAATTCTTACAATCCATGGAAAACGACGTTTCGGAGATAACCCGTATCCTCCAGGAATGGAATGACGGCAAAGAGGAAGCTAAGGACCAGCTTTTACCGTTCGTTTATGCCGAACTGCGGCGGCAGGCCAGGATGATGATGGCGTCCGAGCGCGGCAATCATACGCTGCAGCCGACCGCTCTCGTCCACGAAGCCTTTATCCGGATAAGTAAGCAGTCTGGGGTCAATTGGCAGAACCGCAGCCATTTTTACGGCATTGCCTCGCGTCTGATGCGGCAGATATTGATAGACCACGCGCGGCTATACGCCACGGCAAAGCGGGGCAGCAAGCCAATCCACTTTTCCCTCGACGACCTCCAGGTCCCTGTCGAAAATCGGGCCGATTCGCTGCTAATAATTAACGAGGCGCTTGACCGGCTCGAACAGTTCGACGAGCAGCAGGCGAGAATTGTCGAAATGCGGTTTTTCGGCGGCATGAACAATACCGAGATCGGCGAGAACCTCGGAATGTCCGAACGGACGGTCGGTCGTGAATGGCTGGCTGCCAAGCTCTGGTTATATAGGGAACTGACCGAGGGCAGCTAATTATCCGTCCTACACAAAAAGTTTGGCCGACTTTTTTCTATTTTCACGCATTATAGTGCAGAGCAACATTTCGTAAATGAAAACCGAACACTGGAAGTCAATAAAAAAGATCCTGGATGAGGTCCTCGCGGTCGAGCCATCTGAGCGAGCGGCCTTTCTGGATTCGGCCGGTATCAGCCCTGTCGTGCGGGCCGAGGTAGAATCGCTTATCAGATTCGAAACTGACTCGGCCGACCTGATGCAGCTATCGGCGGTCGCATTCTCACGGGATTTTGTCGGCG